>NZ_JBYFCC010000013.1:0-109970 GCF_057652995.1 Flavobacterium sp. T50_26 | reverse complement strand
AAACACCTTATATCGACATCTATAAATTTGCAAGTTAAATAATTAAACTTTTTGTTGTAATTCATCATAGAATACGCGATTCAGTGCAGGGAAGAGATCTGTTTTCATGAGAAAGTAAATCAAAACAAAATTCATCCAAAACAAACCATAAAATGAGTCAAAAACGTCAACGTTCACGTTATTTACGTCAACGTTGGCATCAACAACGCCAAATTTGACGTCCGTGACGTCAAATTTGTCATCCACTATGTCAACGTTGACGTTCAAGACGCCAACGTTGACGTTTTTTAGTGCTTTTTTTGGGTTTAACAACAAATTCGTAAATTAAATTTTAGGTTTTATTTAATTCATTTCTAGAAAACAAAAAAAGCGATACAATTGGTGTATCGCTTTTTTTGGTTTTAACTTTTTTAAGTAGCTGTTTTTTGGTTGAATCAGATCTTTCGTTGGGGCAAAAGGGTGGTATTTCTTTTTCGATGTTGGCTACTTAGAACGTTCTTGGGTCAATATTTTTAATTATGAATAATTATGTCGTTATTGATGATGTAAAGATATACCGCCCTACTTGATATCTAAATACGGTTTTACTCAGAATGTGTTACGGGTTTCTTCTTTTTTTGATGTGGTTTCCCGTAATTTTTTTTCGCTGATTCACTTCTTTATAGTCAGCTTTGTCAAAGTTTGAAACTTTAACAAAGCTTTACACTCTAAACCCTACAACTCCTATTACATTGGCAACTTACTTAAAACAAAAAAAGCGTTGCATTGGGGTGCATCGCTTTTTCTAGTGTTTAACTTTTTTAAGTAGCTGTTTTTGGTTGAATCAGATCTTTCGTTGGGGCAAAAGGGTGGTATTTCTTTTTCGATGTTGGCTACTTAGAACGTTCTTTGGGCAATATTTTTAATTATGAATAATTATGTCGTTATTGATGATGTAAAGATATATCGGTAACTTTAAAATCTAAATACGGGTTCACTCACAATGTGTTACGGGTTTCTGCTTTTTTTGTTGCGGTTTCCCGTAATTAATTTAGCCGCTGATTCACTGATTAAATTTTTGCTTTTTTTCGATTTCTTTAAATCCTCACATCCGTTGTAAAAATTCGCGAGATTCGTGCAATTCGTGGCAAAAAAACAAACGTGGCAAAAGAGCAAACAAAAAAGCGATAGTTTGGGGCCTATCGCTTTTAAAATTTTTTTTGAGTTCCCGATTAGTAGGTCAAGTCTTGGGGACTTACAAAAGGGTGGTATTTTTCGGTTTACTCTTCTTTCGTTCTTAGGTTGCTCGGAAACTTCAGTATGCTAACTAACTCGATGTAAAAGTAAATTGATTTTCAGATAATTAGTTACGGTTTACCGCAAATCTTGTTGCGGTTTTATGCCAATTTTACTACGGTTTAGTATAATAAAAAAGAGTTGACTAAATCAACCCTTTGCTTTTTGCTTCCGTAATCAGTTCGATATCACTACTTCCTTTGACGTGAAGAATCTCTTTTAAATTGAGCTTTCGCTTCTCAATTGCACTCAAGGAAAGTGGCACATAACTTGGAATATCTTTGGTTTTAATTCCTTTAGACAAATGATATAAAATTTGTTTGTCAAACTCATCTACTTGTAAATTTTCATATTGTGATTGACTTACAAACTTCACAACTGTCTGACTGTAATAATTATCATCATTCAAAATTTTATCAAACGCATGTAATAATTCATCAAAAGTTAAATCGTTTTTGATGATTAATCCGTTTGGATTTATTTCTTTAATGATGGTATTTATTTTAATTAGTTCCGTATGCATCGTGAGTAAAATAATTTTGCAGTCCGGCATGTGTTTTCTGAGTAATTTGGCCAAATCTTCGCCCGACATGATGTTTTTTTCTTCATAAGGCGGCATACTGATGTCTAAAAATGCAATATCAAACGCCTGTGTTGCATTGGTGATGGTTTCATAAGCCATCTTGCAATTGTTTGCTTGTGTGGTAGTATATTCAAATGAATTTGCACTGTAACTCTTTAACGCATTTTTATAGGCCTCGATGATAAAGGGATGATCATCAACAATAACGATTTGGTAATTTTTTGACATGATTTAGTTGTTGGTTGTATTTTTGGTTGAAATTAACATTCAAATATAAAAAAGAAAAAACACTTTTGATAAATTCAAAAGTGTTTGTTTTAAAAATTATTTTTTAAACGGCAAATCAATCGTAATTGTTGTCCCCTTACCGGGTTTTGATTTAATCTCAAAAGTTCCCTTGCACGTTGCTACTCTCGAAGAAATATTTTGCAAGCCAATTCCTTTACTCTTTTTAGAAACTTCAAAACCAATTCCGTCATCAATTATTGATACATGAAGGTTATCCGCATCTTTTAGTAAGTTAACTGAAACATTCTTAGCCTTTGCATATTTATTAATGTTTTGCAATGACTCCTGAATTATTCGATAGATATTAATTTTTAAATCGTTATCCACCTTATCCCATTTTATTGCTTGGTCAATAATGTATTTGAAATCGGTGTTTTCTGACAGATTTTTTTGTTCTTCAAACAGATTGGTTAAAATTGCCACAAAATTATTAATTAGTGCAAATTTTTCACGACTCAATTCGTGCGAGATTTCACGAATATCTTGTTCAATAAACTTGAGTTCAGAGATGTAGTGATCTCTTCCGGCGATTGCCAATTCATCACCTTTTTTGTTTAAACTGTCCAGATTAAGTCGTGCTCCAAACAAACGACCTAGAACACCATCGTGTAATTCTTGGCCGATGCGTTGTTTTTCTTTGATAACAACCTCATCTAACTTTTTCTGCTGACTTAACATCAGGCTATAGATTTCCTCATTGGCTTTTTGCTGTTCTTCTCGCAATCTAAAGTATTTATTTCTGCTTCTCTGGTCACGAATGATATACAACAGCACCACAATAAAAACAGCCAATAATGCAAAAAGAATGATATTGCGGTTTTGAATGGCTAATTGTTCTTTTTGCCTTTTGAACTCATCGGTTTCATATTCTATACGGGCAAATTTCTCGGAAACGTTACGTTCGGCTTGTAATAAACTATCTGTCAAATAGATTTGCTCTCTTGAAAGTTTACTTTCATTACTCGTATCTACTTTACTTAATTGTTGAACCGAAATTAGTTTCAAGTTTAAAATATTTGTTTTTTTTGCTAAATTATAGGCTTCATGAGCATAATATATAGCACTATCTGCAATACCCTTTACTTGATAATATTCAGACAAATTGATATTGCTATTTACAATTTCAGGAGAAAGATTAAAATTTCGTCTAATTTTCAAAGGTTCTAAAAATTCACCGGGTAAATTTGTAAAGTCTCCTAACTTCAATTTAGCTTTTGCTTTATTATCTAGTATAGTAGCATAAAGTTCTGGAAATTCAATACTTAAATTAGGATCTTGATTAGCTTGATTAAAATAGCTTAGAGCCTCTTTATAATTACCTGATTTCAAATTTAAAAACCCCAAATTATTTAATGAAATAGCTTTTGACTGGTATTGACCGAGATTTTCTAAATTTTCCTCTTTCGCAATTGTATATGCTTTTAGGAAATATTCATTTGCTTTTTCATAATCTTTGGTTTCAACACAAGCTAATCCTAAAGTACTATTAGCTTCATATTCCAATAATTTATTATTTGCAAGTCTTATATAAGTCAAAGCCATAATAGCTGACTTTTCACTTCCCAAGTAATCTCTAGCACGAAATTTAGCAGTAGCCATCTTTACATGCATTCTACCGATACCAATGTTGTCTTTAATACCAAAATAAATTTTTTCAGCATTTTGATAATTGATTACAGCACTATCCATTACAACTTTATCAGTATAATAATCTCCAATATAACTATAGGCTCGTGCAAGATAAAAAGAATCCTTAGATTCTATAGCATCATCTACTAATTCAAAGGATATAGTTTTATACTTTTCTTTAATTCCCAAATTATAATAAATAAAGCCAACATAAACCTTATTTTTAAAATACACTGAGTCCTTTGGCAGAGAATTAACAAGACTTTCTGCCTTAACTAAATAATTTAGTGCTTGGGATTTCGATAATTCGTAGTTGTTAGCTTTATCAATTAAAAGGTTTATACTATCTTGTAGACTTTCATTCTTCTCGTTTGTAAAAGAATGATTTTCACAAGAAAATAGCACAATGATAAATAAAAACAACAAAAATCTTTTCAATACTATTGATTTAAACATCAAAAGTATTAAAAAGATTTAAAATATTGTAAAATTTAATATATAGTTTCTAAAAGCTATTGTATAACCAATACTTTTCTTCCTCCACCCAAAGATCCTCCATCTCCATTTTCAGACACTTGGATAACGAGAACTTTTCTTCCGCCCCCTAATGAACCTCCATCTCCATTTTCAGATGATGAATTTACTGATAAGTCAGATGAAGAAACAGAAGCAAACATAAAAAGTCCTAATAATGCGAATAAAGTTTTCATAATGTTGTGATATTAAGTTATAAGTTGAATTTCGTATTTAGTTGAGTGAATGCTTGGCACATATATTTATTAGTTTTTAAATAATCAAATGCATCACGTGGACACAATCATTCACGGTGTAAAAGTATAGTGCATATCGTCTACAACCAACAAAATCAAGGGGTTAATGGTGGATTGTATTCGTTTGGTTGTGGAATAACCTAAAATCTTGGTAGAATAACTTGTTTTAAATGTCTTTGAATTCTAACCCCGCTAATTGGGCTATAATTTGCTCTACATTGTCTTTGTAGCTCTTGGAAAACGGGAGTTGTGTTTTCGAGTTTTTAATGTAGCAAACCGTGTTTCCGGTATGAATTCGTGAAACATAGTTTTTATTCACAATATAACTATTATGTATTCTGAAGAAATAGGAAGGAAGATTTTCTTCAAAATATTTTAAGGTTTTAAAAGCCGTAATTACTTCACCGTTGTTTAAGGTAATATCGGTAGAATTGTTATCGGCTTTCAAAAAAGCAATTTCGTCCAATTCTAAAAATCGATAATCGCCATACGATTTTATGCAAATTAAATTGCGGTGCACTTCATCATTTGCCACAATCGTTTTTGGAGAATCAAATGTGATGTTTTTAATTTCGGTAAGAATAGGTTCTAAATCTATTGTTGTATTTTCCTTTGGAAGAGATTCTTCTATTGTTGCAATTATTTGTGAAGTAATCGATTCAGAATCAAACGCAGGTTTCTGATGATTGGCCATTTCCAAAATAGCCTCTTTCAAACCGGACAGCTCTGTTTTTAAAAGCGTAATCAATTCTTCATTCACCGCATTAACTTGAATAGGTTCCGGCTGTATTGGAATTAACTCTCTCGCTAAATTGTCGTTTTCTTGAACTTCAGGATTTGGTTCAATAATTTTGAATTCCACAATTTTTCGTGGCTCAGGATTTAAACGAATAACAGGAATATCATTATTTTTTTCAAAACGTAACAATGCTTTACGAACATCTGCTTCGGCAAATGGTTTTACCAAAAAATCCAATACATCATACTTAACCGCTTCAAACGCTTTGCTTGTATCGTGCGAAATAGCAATAATTTTGGGAGTCTTCTTTAAAAAACGATGCAATTCATTTATAATCAACAAAGAAAGATTAGAAGAAGAGGAAAGCGGATTGATCTCTAAAAAAACAAAATCAGGTTGATACTCTAAAATGGCATTTAATCCGTCCTCATAATTTGTCGCAGTAGCCATAAGCTGAAAATTTGAAAACCCTTCCATTACGGACTGGATTTTCAAAATGCTTTTGCTATCATCGTCAAGAATGAGGTAAGAGTGCATCATAAACCTACGAAATCTTTTGAATACAAAAATCAGGAAACTACTCCTGGTCTTGCTTTTTTAAAATAAATTTGATTTGTAGGTTCTCTGTGCAAAAAGATTGGGGCGTTTTACACGGTTATATTTCTAAATTACAGGCTTTCAGCATTTCAACCTAAACCCATAACTATCAACAAACTTAAGTTAAAAAACACGGCTAAAAAAGCATATTACAAGGCTTTCGATAACACGCAAAAATTTCCGTTAAAAAACTTGTATTATTTAAAAGCTTATCGTAATATTGCGATATGGGAATAACAAAAACAACAGGCTTCTCTCAAGAGACCAACGAAATGGCCGAAATCCTTAAAGCAATAGGGCATCCGGCTCGCATTGCTATCATAAAATTATTGAGTAACATGCCTTCTTGTGTGTGCGGAGAAATTGTAGAAGTGCTTCCTTTGGCACAATCTACAGTTTCAAGACATCTGGCTGAACTTAAAAAAGTGAATCTAATCAAAGGGAATATTAGCGGAAACAATATCTGTTACTGCTTAGATTTAGAAACTTGGAAAAAAGTGAAAGCATTTATCAAAACAATTAGTAAACCCGATGGTAGCCCATTTGACTGCTGTTAAAAAAACAAATAATTATGAACTGGTCAGAATTTAAAAATCAATTAGTGCAACACCCGAATTTGCATTTGCAATTTCAATTTGGTGAAAATCAATTTGTGCACCCTTCTTTTCATATTACAGAAATCAAACAAAATGCAATCACTTCAGTCGATTGTGGCGGAAAAATGAATGCGTGGACAGAAATTATACTGCAACTTTGGGAACCTTCGCAAAAAGAAAGTCCGCGTTCAATGACAGCTGCTAAAGCTTTACAAATTATTGATGTGGTTGAAAAATCACTGCCTTTAAATCCAAATGTAACCGTTAAAATTGAATTTGGAAACGATACTTTTGACACAAGACAAATGCATCCGCAAGATTTTCAATTTTCTGAAGATGAAATCATTGTCAATTTAATTGCAGATAAAACACAATGCAAAGCAATAGATCGTGGCGAAACCTGTGGCACTCCGAAACAAAAAGTAAAATTAGCCGAAGTTACAGCAGGTTGTTGCACACCGGAATCAGGTTGTTGCTAATTAGTTGACTATGAAAAAACTATCATTTTTAGATTCGTATTTAACGTTGTGGATTTTTATTGCAATGTTTATTGGTGTTGGTTTAGGTTATTATATTCCATCTGTAGCAGAAAACATCAACGGAATGAGTTCCGGCACAACCAACATTCCAATTGCTATTGGGTTAATTTTAATGATGTATCCGCCATTAGCCAAGGTAGATTACAGATTATTACCAAAAGTATTTAAAAACACAAAAATTCTATCTATTTCATTGCTATTAAATTGGATAATTGGTCCGTTTTTGATGTTCTTTCTTTCGATAATTTTCCTAAAAGATCATCCGGACTATATGATTGGACTAATTCTTATAGGATTAGCTCGTTGCATTGCGATGGTTTTGGTTTGGAATGATTTAGCCGAAGGAAGCAAAGAATACGGAGCAGGATTAGTCGCCTTAAACAGTGTTTTTCAAGTGTTTTTCTACAGTTTTTATGCTTGGATATTCATAACGATTCTTCCACCCTATTTTGGTTTTGAAGGAGCGATTGTTGATATTTCAATTGCAACCATTGCCGAAAGTGTAGCGATTTATCTCGGATTACCCTTTTTGTTGGGTTTTTTAAGCCGAATCATTTTAGTAAAACTAAAAGGCGAAGAATGGTATAACACGAAATTCATCCCAACCATATCACCCATCACATTAATCGCTTTGTTAGCCACCATTGTGGTCATGTTTAGTTTAAAAGGCGAATTAATTGTCACAATTCCGCTTGATATTGTATTGATTGCCATTCCGATGCTCATTTATTTTGCAATTATGTTCATCATTGGCTTTTTTGTAACAAAAGCAGTTGGAGCTCCTTATGATCAAAACGCAGCGGTTTCATTTACAGCTGCCGGAAACAATTTTGAATTAGCGATTGCAGTTGCCATTGCCGTTTTCGGATTGAATAGCGGACAAGCCTTTACGGGTGTCATTGGCCCTCTTGTGGAAGTACCTGCATTGATTTTGCTGGTAAGAGTATCTTTTTGGTTAAAACACAAATACTACAAATAAAATGAAAAAAATTCTCGTTCTATGCACCGGAAATTCGTGCAGAAGCCAAATGGCTCATGGTTATTTAAAGCATTTTGCTAACGATAAAGCACAGGTTTACAGTGCCGGTGTGGAAGTACACGGTTTGAATCCGTTTGCAATTGGAATTATGGCCGAAGACGGTATTGATATTTCGAAACATACTTCTAATCACGTGGATGAATATGCCGATATTGAATTTGATTTTGTTATTACCGTTTGTGATAATGCTAAAGAAGCTTGTCCGTTTTTCCCAACCAAAACAAAAACAATTCACCATAGTTTTGAAGATCCGTCAAAAGCATCAGGAACCGCAAAAGAACTAATTGCAGAATTCAGAAGGGTTCGCGATCAAATCAAAGCTTTTTCTGAGGAATTTATTAAAGAAAATGTTTAAAAAGAAAAATCCCAAATTCGAGTGAGTTTGGGATTTTTTACTTTAATAATTTTTGCAATGTTTTATTTCTGAATTATTAACGTTGAAGGTGTGTTGCTCAACCAAATTCCTCTAGTTTCAACCAATTTTTTCCAGCTGTTGAGACTAATCAACATCAAATCCTGTTTAAGCAAGAATTCTTTTTCTATTTTTTGTTCGTTTAGCAGCGTAATGTGATTAGGTGCTTTTTGTTCAATGGAACGAATCATTTCTTTGATTTCAGGATTGTTTTTGATTAATCCTTTAGAATCTAAAATCGTAATCTGAGATTCGTTGTTGTGAATGAGTTTTTGAGCATAATTTATCAAATAAGCATCACTTTTATCAAAAATAGGAACAAAAACAATGTCTGCTTTGGTGAATTTTTTATCCACTAAAATCCCAACCGGAACTTCAGTTTTCATCAAAATCTGACGTGTTCTATCGTCAAAAATTGATTCTTCAAAAATGTTTTCTTTCCCTGAAATTGTATTAAAAATACGATCCGGAGTAATGATTCTGGTAGTAAATCCTAAAATTTTACCTAAAAAACTTCCTTCAAACATTGATTGTCCCAAACCTATTAAAAGCAAATCAAAATCACCTTGATTGGCCGTTTTGGCTATGTCAGAATCAATATCATTCGATGCTTTAAAAAAAGTGGAGACCTTTTGATCTATATTTTGGGCTTCGTTTAAAATGGGTTCAAAACTTTCCTTTTCATAATTTTCAATGTTAATATGATTGATTTCGTTGGTAGGTGTCAAGTGCATGGCGGTAATCAACGCATTTTCACCTTGCTTTTTAGTAAAAAAATGACTTAAACGTAAAAGAGCTTTACCATTTTTAGCATCTCCAAACGAAATCAGCATTTTATATTTTCCTGAATCAATAATTTCTACAGGAATAGTTTCATCTGTGGGTTTTTTGAAGATTCGGTCTATTAAATTCAGTGCCGGACCGGTCATAAAGGTGGTTACCAATGCCATAATTACCATCATTGCAAAAACTTCTGGTGTGAGCACTCCTAAATCAAATCCAATGTTCAAAACGACCAATTCCATTAAACCTCTGGTGTTCATTAACGCACCAATGGTTAAACTGTCACGCCAATTCTGACCCACAAATTTGGCGGCTAAAGCACTTCCGAGAAATTTTCCGATAACTGCAACTAAAATGATTAAACCTGTCACTTTCCATAAATAAGAATCATTTAAAAGTCCGATTTGGGTTCGCAAACCAGTAAAAACAAAAAATAACGGTAAAAGTAAAACGATGGAAACATCTTCTACTTTCTCTATAAAAAGTGTTCTGAAACGCATGTTATCCGGCATAATTGCACCTGCCATAAACGCACCAAACAAGGCGTGAATTCCAATAATTTCCGTAGCATACGAAGAAACAATCAGTGTCACAAAAAAGATGGCTACAACTGGTTTACTCAATTTTTCTTTCGTTGCATATAAATCTCCTACTCTTTTTAAGAAGGGTCGAACCAATTTTAGCATCAACAACACATAAATAGCAGCAAGTGCAATGATATAGAGCGAACTCACAAATGAACCTGCTTTGACAATGGCAATAACCGCTGCAAGCAAACACCATGCAGTAATATCATCTGCTGCGGCACAGGTGATGACCATTGTTCCTAGACGTGTTTTATGTATGCCACGTTCTTGGACGATACGAGCTAAAACCGGAAAAGCTGTAATACTCATCGCAATTCCCAAAAACAATCCAAATGAGGCAAATTGAACTCCTTCGGGAGCAAACGATTCATAAATGTAATACGCCAATCCCATTCCTAAAGCAAACGGAATAATGATACTGGCATGACTTACTACAACTGCGTCATGAGCTTTGTTTTGAAGCACTTTGAGGTCTAACTCCATTCCAATAACAAACATGAATAAAATAAGTCCTATTTGGCTAAGAAATTGTAAATTTCCCAATGACTCAGCAGGAAAAAGATTGGCTGAAAATTCAGGGAAATACATTCCGAATAACGAAGGTCCTAGTACAATTCCGGCAATAATTTCACCAATAACCGAAGGTTGACCGATTTTTTTGCAAATCCAACCAAACATTCTGGCGACTAAAATTATCGTAACAATTTGAGCTAAAAGTATCGCTAACGGATGATGAATGTTGTGCGTAATTGATTCTAAAAACGAATCCCATTGTGATAAATTGGTAGAAACGACTTCAATATTTCTATTGTATTCCAGTCTTTCGCCTTGAACGGAAATCCAATACATCAAAGCAGAAAATCCACCAATAATTAGAATGTAGAAGAATGAGTTTTTAAAGTTTTTCATCGGAAATTCATTTAATTTCCTCAAAATTCTATCATTTCAAAATAGCAAAATCCGCTACTGAAATAGAACATTTCATTTTTGTAATGAAAAGGCAAAAAAATGTAACGACTTATAACGTGAGTTTTGATAAAAAATCCTTTTTGAATGAATTTCCTAACGTAAGCACAAGGTTTTTCTCTTTTAAAGTACAATTTGTAGTAATCAAATCAGCTGAAAAAAACTGAACAATACTAAGTTTGATGATTTCATGTTTATTTATTCGGCAAAAATCTGAAGTTGGCAATAATTCCAGTAATTTTTCGAAAGAAATATTTTTTAAAATAACGGTTGAGCCATCATCCAGCAAAACTTCTTTGTCTCTACTGTCAATGGAAGCAGTTTTGATATAATTGATTTTGTCGAAATATAGTAGTATTTTGCCTTTATCTGCTTGTAGTTGAGTAAATTTTTTGGTTGGAATTTCCTGCTGAATTCTTTTCAATGCCTTTTGAACAGCCATTTGCAGACGCTCTTTTTTGATAGGTTTTTGCAAATAATCCACTGCATCCAATTCAAAAGCATCCAAAGCAAATTCTTTGTAAGCTGTAGCAAAAATGATAAGTTTTCCTTGTAATAGATTTGCCAATTCAATGCCCGAAATCATTGGCATTTCGATGTCTAAAATGCATAAATCAAAATCTAATTCGAGAATTTCACTTAAAAACACATCGGGGTTGTTAAATGCTTTGACTACTTCCAATTCAGGAATTTGTTCGCAAAGCATTTTCAAATAAGTTAATCCGGGCAGCTCATCGTCTAGCAGCAAGCATTTCAGCTTTGTGTTCAAGTAAATTAATTTTTAAGTGAGCAATATAAACGTCTTTTTCAACAAATCGATCCAGTTTAAAATGATCTTTGTAGATGATTTTTAATCTTTGTTCAAGAGTTTGAGTTCCAAAACCTCCTTTTTCTTTCTCTAATTTTGATTTTCGAGAAATTTTGTTGGAAACGGTTAAGCTGAAAACACTTTCTTTAAATTCAAATACAATGGAAATAAAAGCATCTGCACTTTGTAAATCAGCATGTTTGAAGGCATTTTCTATTAAATCAATGGAAATCATCGGAGCAATTAACTTTTGATTATAAAGCAATTCTTCTTCCTTCACCTTCATTTTGACTTTTAATTCAAAAAGCGGACTGACTTTTATTTTATTGATTTCTATTAAGTTACAAGCAAATTCAATTTCATCTTTTGGCGTGACGAATTTTTTTCGACTTTCGTATAAAATATAATCCAACACATTCGCTAGTTTATCTAATGCAAAATAGGTTTGATAAGCATGTGATTGAATAGAATTCAATATGTTTTTAAACAAATGTGGATTCAGTTTTGCCTCCAACGTTTCTAGTTGTAAATTGCTTACTTTATCCTCTAATTGTTGAAATTGCGATTCGATAGCTTCTTTTCTTTTTAAAGATTTAAATAATTTATATCCCAAAAAAAGAGCTATTCCCACCACTAAAACAAGTGCAGCAACTAAAAAATAAAAGTAATTTTGAAAATCATTCGATTCCATACTCTAAAAATGTCTTGCAAATTTAAACAAATAAGGCTTCCCGAATGGAAAGCCTTATTACATATTATTGAATGGTTATTACATTTTCATCAACCAATTTCGCATCGAAACATCATTCGCGATAATATCTCTTAATTCAGAAATTTTCACACGGTCTTGTTGCATTGAATCTCTATGACGGATGGTAACCGTTTCATCTTCTATGGTTTGATGATCAACAGTGATACAAAACGGAGTTCCTAATGCATCTTGTCTTCTGTAACGACGACCTACGGCATCTTTTTCATCATAAGCCACATTGAAATCCCATTTCAATTCTTCTACAATTTTACGGGAAATTTCAGGTAAACCGTCTTTCTTAACCAAAGGTAAAATGGCTGCTTTTGTTGGTGCTAAAACCGATGGCAAACGCAAAACTGTTCGGGTTGAACCGTCTTCTAAGGCTTCTTCTGTTAATGAATTAGCGAAAACAGCCAAGAACATTCTGTCTAAACCAACTGAAGTTTCTACTACATACGGAACATAGTTTTTATTTTCCTCAGTATCAAAATATTGTAATTTCTTTCCTGAATATTGTTCGTGAGCTTTTAAATCAAAGTCAGTTCTGGAGTGAATTCCTTCCAATTCTTTAAATCCGAATGGGAAATTAAATTCAATATCTGCCGCAGCATTGGCATAATGAGCTAATTTTTCATGGTCGTGAAAACGGTAATTTTCTCTACCTAAGCCTAATGATAAATGCCATTTTAAACGGGTTTCTTTCCAATATTCATACCATTTCATCTCTTCGCCCGGTTTCACGAAAAATTGCATTTCCATTTGTTCAAATTCACGCATACGGAAGATGAACTGACGAGCTACAATCTCGTTTCTAAACGCTTTTCCGGTTTGAGCAATTCCGAATGGAATTTTCATACGTCCCGATTTTTGCACGTTTAAGAAATTCACAAAAATTCCTTGAGCAGTTTCCGGACGCAAATATAAATCCATCGCAGAGTCGGCAGAAGCTCCTAATTTGGTTCCGAACATCAAGTTAAATTGACGTACTTCGGTCCAATTTCGTGAACCTGACTCCGGACAAGCGATTTCTAATTCTTCAATTAAAGCCTTTACATCGGCCAAATCTTCATTGCCCAAAGAACGAGCCATTCTTTCCAAAATCTCGCGTTGTTTGGCTTTGTATTCCATCACACGAGGATTGGTTGCAACATATTGACCTTCGTCAAACGCATCACCAAAACGTTCTCTGGCTTTATCAATTTCTTTTTGTGCTTTTTGGTTTAATTTTTCGGCATAATCCTCAATTAAAACGTCGGCACGGTATCTTTTTTTCGAATCTTTGTTGTCAATTAATGGGTCATTGAAAGCATCCACGTGACCGGAAGCTTTCCAAGTAGTTGGATGCATAAAAATCGCAGCGTCAATTCCCACGATGTTTTCATGCATTTGCACCATTGATTTCCACCAATATTCTCGGATGTTTTTCTTTAATTCTGCTCCGTTTTGAGCATAATCGTACACGGCACTCAGACCGTCATAAATTTCACTGGACGGAAAAATGAATCCGTACTCTTTTGCGTGTGAAATTACATTCTTAAAATTATCTTCTTGTTTTGCCATAATGGTGCAAAAATATAAAAAGTGCGTAGATATGTCACATAGTTGTTAAAGTTTTAAAAAAAATCATACTTTTGTTGCTCAACTAAACGCCATTTCGAACCTAATATACGCCAAAATGCTCAAAAGTATACTCCATCTATTCTATCCAGAGGTTTGCTTCGCCTGCAAAAACCCTTTGTTTACCAATGAAATTTATGTTTGTGCACGGTGCAGACATCAATTACCACTCACAAGACACACTGAAATTCCAGACAACGAGGTTTTACGAACATTTTATGGTCGTTTACCGTTAGAACATGCTTCTGCCTTGCTTTATTTTCATAAAAAAGGGATGGTTCAGGAACTTATTCATCATTTAAAATACAGAAACCGTCAACAAGTGGGTGCTTTTTTGGGAGATTGGTATGGTGAAGAGTTGCAAAAAATTCATTCGGAAATAAAATTTGATGCGATTATACCGGTTCCTTTACATAAAAAGAGGATGAAAGAACGAGGATATAATCAATTAACTACATTTGGTCAATCACTTTCAAAATCATTACAAATACCCTTTTATGAGGATATTTTACACCGAAATTCGTATTCTGTAACTCAAACCAAAAAGTCTTTTTTAGAAAGAACAGAAGCCAAAAAAACCATTTTTGAAGTTGAATTCTCCGAAAATCATCACAACAAGCATTTTCTCTTAATCGACGATGTTATTACAACCGGTTCAACATTAGAACAATGCGGAAAAGCCATCCTCAAAATACCGGGAGCACGTTTGAGTATTGTTTGTATGGCCTATACTCACTAATCATAAGTAAAGAAAAACCTAAAACATTTCATTTACACTAAATATAATTGTTATTTTGTGGCAACTTTAAGTGTTTGGTAAAATTATGCGAATTATTTTTCTGCTTCTTATTTCGGTTTTGTTTACGGGCTGTGCCAAGCGAGGTTTTATTACCGGTGGTATGAAAGACACCCTTGCACCTGTTTTGAGGCTAAGTGAACCTAAGAATTTTTCAACAAATTTTAAAGGAAATGTCATTAAACTTCAATTTGACGAGTATGTAAAATTGAAAGATGTTAACAAGCAAATGATTATTTCTCCTCCAATGAAACTTCAGCCGCTGATAACGCCATCGGTTGCTTCAAAAGAAATTACGATCACCATAAAAGACACATTACTTGAAAATACTACGTATAGTTTTAATTTTGGGAAAAGTATTCAAGATAACAACGAAGGAAACCCGTATCAACAATTCAAGTATATTTTTTCTACCGGAACATATATCGATTCGCTTGAAATAAACGGAACCATCAAAGATGCTTTTGATCTTAAAACAGATAATTTCGTTTCGGTCATGTTGTATGAAAAAAACGAAAAATTCTATGATTCTATCATTTATAAAGAAGTTCCCCGATACATCACCAATACGTTAGACAGCAGCAAAACTTTTAAACTGGAAAATTTAAAGGAAGGAAAGTATCTTTTAATTGCTATGAAAGACGAAAGTAGCAACAACAAATTTGATCCAAAATTAGATAAAATTGCATTTTTTAGTGAAACGATAACTGTTCCAAGTGATTTTGCGTATGAATTAGAATTGTTTAAAGAAGAACTTCCGTTTAAACCTTCCAAACCAACTCAAGCTTCCGGAAATAGAATACTAGTTGGGCACGAAGGAAAAGCAGATAATTTAAAAGCAGAATTGAAAAACGGTAGCGAAATTATTCCAACTGTCATCACTCCTTTTGAGGGAAAAGACTCTGTTCAAATTTGGTTTAAACCTATAAAAACCGATTCACTTTCGTTAAAAATTAATCGAAATAATTTTGAAAAGGAATTTACGGTTAAAATGAAAGACCAAAGAAAGGATACACTGAGCATCAAAGCCAAACAAAGTGGCACTTTGCACTTTAGGGATAAATTTACGCTCACGAGTTCTATCCCATTGACAAAAATTGATGATTCAAAAATAAAATTAATCAACAAAGACTCGGTAGCAGTGGCATTTTCTACCAAATATGATGAATTGAAACAAGAAGTTGAAATTGATTTTATAAAAGAGCCGCTTGAAAAGTATAGTTTCACCACTGAAAAAGGTGCTTTTACTGATTTATTAGACCGTGAAAGTGATTCTACCGGCTATCGTGTTTCTACAAGGGATGTAGCCGATTATGGTAACCTACAGCTTAAATTAGAAGGAATTAAATCGTTTCCAATAATCGTTGAACTAACAAACGACAAAGGAAATGTTATAGCCTCCGCTTATTCAGAAGGAGAAACAGTTTTAGATTTTAATCTTATTGAACCCGCAATGTTTACGGTAAGAATCATCTATGATGAAAACAAAAACAAAATTTGGGACACCGGAAGCTATCTGGAAAAACGCCAAACCGAAGAAGTCCGCTACTTCCCCACACCTGTTGAAGTTCGTGCAAATTGGGACGTGAATCAAACGTTGAAGTTTAGTGGCGGTTGATGAAAGTTTCAGGTTTGAAGTTTCAAGTTTTGAATGAGAGTTTCAAGTGAGTAGTTGGAGTTTTCGCTAGAGAAAAATTCTGTGTTTTCCGTGCTTTCTGTGAGAATAAACCTTTGGTTAAGTGTTCAGTCGCAGTTGCAATTTTCAGCAGAAAAATAGTAGTAAACGAAATCCTTTTCAATCCATTTTAAGCAAAGCGAATTCAAAAATCGGCGGAAATCTCTTGAATCCGTCTAATCCGTGTTCCTTTAAAAAAAGTCGCAGTCTCAGTGTTCAATAAGCAACAAAAAATCATCCCTATCACTCAAAAAATTCAATTTTTTTCTAGTTTCAAGCATTTTTTCTTTGTCTAACTCAATATGAAAAACATGTTCATTTAACTTCGGTTCCAAGAGATAATTTCCCAATTCATCAATCACTTGCGAATGACCAATATATTCATGGTTATTATCATCAAACCCAATTCTATTTACACCAATTGCATACGTTAAATTTTCTACCGCTCTGGCTTTCAGTAAAATATCCCAAGCATTTGTTCTCACTTTTGGCCAATTCGCCACATAAATCAGCAAATCATATTCTTCGGTATTTCTGGCAAAAACAGGAAAACGTAAATCATAACACACTTGCAAACAGATTTTCCAGTTATTATATTCAATTATCTTTTTTTCTTTTCCGGGTTGATAGACTTTTTCTTCTCCGGCTAAGGTGAAAAGATGTCTTTTATCATAATATTCAACTTTTCCGGATGGAAAAACAAACACCATTCGATTAAAAAAATTTTCATCTTCTTGAATGACTAAACTCCCGGTTATAGCAGCGTTTTTTGCTTTTGCGAGTTCAATTAACCATAAAATGGTTTCGCCTTGCATTGTTTCTGCAACGTATTTTGGATTCATTGTAAAACCGGAAGTAAACATTTCGGGAAGCACAATTAAATCGGTATGTTGCGAAATTGCCTTTATCTTTTGTTCAAAATAAAGTCGGTTTTCGGGGGGATTTTCCCAAACTAAAGGAGCTTGAATGAGTGAAACAATCATTTTTTCTTTTTTGATAAAGATACAAAATACGAATTTGAGATTTTTTCTTATCTTCACAAAAAAACAATTGTATGAAAAAATGGACTTTTTTATTGGCTTTATTGATTTCCTTTTCAATGAATGCTCAACAGAAATCGGAAACCCAAAAATTCTGGGAAACACTGCAAAAACACTGCGGAAAATCATTTGAAGGCGAAATAATTGAAGCTCCTGCCAACGATGAATTTCGAGGAAAAAAATTAGTCATGCACGTAAAAAGCTGCGGGAAAAATAAAATTCGTATTCCTTTTTTTGTTGGTGATGATAAATCCAGAACTTGGGTATTGACCTATAAAAATGGTAAAATTACACTCAAACACGACCACCGTCATGAAAATGGTAAACCAGACAAAGTAACGCAATACGGAGGAACCTCTACAAATGGCGGCTCACAAAACATGCAATTTTTTCCGGCAGATGAATTTACGAGCGAATTGATTCCGTATGCTTCTATGAATGTTTGGTGGATAACAGTTGATGAAAAAGCTTTTACTTATAATTTACGCAGAATTGGAACGGATCGGGTTTTTTCGGTGTCGTTTGATTTGAGTGAAGTGGTTGAAAATCCTGAGTCGCCTTGGGGTTGGAAGGATTAGTTGCTCACAGAAAACACGGAAAACACGGAAATTTTTGGTCGCAGGTTTTGAAACCTGAAACTTCAAACAAAAAACTTCTCTACTCCACCGTAATCTCATCCACAAAAATAAACGCCTCCCCATCAAAAGGAAAACCTTGGTGCCATTCGGGTAATTTACCGAAGTTGGTGGCTTTTACTTTTACGTAGCGAGCTTTTACAGGTTTTTTGATGCTTTTAAATCCTTTTGTGATGGAATTGTAATCTTTCGGGTCAATGGTGTTGTTTTGCGTGTCGAAAAGCGTAAAATTCACATTATCATCTGAGATATAATACTCCACTTTGGTTGGCATCAAAATCCATGAGCGGGTATCTTGTAGAAAATTGGCGGTAATTTTATTGATTTCACGGGTGGATTGCATATCGATGATTGCTTCAAAATCTTGAGTTTGATACCCTTGCCAATCGCCTTTTCGCCAGTTTTCTGTACCAAAAATACCGTCAATCAAGCCTTCCGGACCACCGGCGTGGTATTGCGGATTGTATTTTGATTTGATATCGATGGTGAAATTGTTTGGTTTTTTGAAGAAAGTGGCGGAGACGGTGTTACTTTGATTTTCTCCTTTTTTAATATAAGCTATAACTTCTGCTGTTTTATCAATTTCAAATGGTTTTGTATATTGAATAAACGTTCTTTTAAAAGTGCTATAATCTACTCCATGTTCATTAATCATGTAATAGATTTTGTTTTTTGATTGATAAGATTGAATTTCAACAGTCATTTTATCTTTAAAAGTCTTACTTTCTGCTTTAATTACTGGAACTATAATAATATCTTCAATTACGTAATCTAAATTCCAATCAATTTCTTCAGAAGAATTTTCTTCCTCTTGTTGAATTGATTTTTCTCTGTTGATTTTTCTTTGCTCTTCCGAATTTATAATTTTTTCTCCATTTTCAAGATTTACTACTATTTTGTCAAAATATAAATCATTTTGGTAAACATCATAAAGTTTTCCTGGACAAACTGGATATTCACCTAAAACACTCCAAACATACCACGCACTCATTTGTCCGCAATCTTCGTTACCAATTAAGCCATCGGGGTCATTTTTATAGAAATTATCTAAAATGAAATGCACTTTTTCTTTCGTTTTTTCAGGTTTGTTGACATAATTGTACAAATACGCCACGTGATGACTCGGTTCGTTTCCGTGAGCATATTGCCCGATTAAACCGGTGATGTCGACTTGATGACGGCCGGATGTTTCACTGACAGAATTAAACATTTCGTCTAATTTGGCTTCAAATTTTTCTTTTCCACCCATTGCTTCTATCATTCCCGGAATGTCCTGTGGAACAAAAAAAGTGTATTGCCAGCCATTAGCTTCGGTGTAATTGTTATTGACTTCTTTTGGGTCGAAGGGTTTATCCCAACCGCCATTTTTCTTAGGTTGAATAAATCCTGTTTCCCAATTGAAAAGGTTTTTCCAATTTTGAGAACGCAACATGAAATATTGATAATCTTCACTTTTACCAAGCAATTGAGCCATTTGAGCGATGCACCAATCGTCATAGGCATATTCTAATGTTTTGGAAACACTTTCGTGTTCGTCATCAATGGAAATAAAACCTTGTTTTTTGTAGGCATCCAACCCTAAATGATCCAACATAGCGGAATGTTTGGCAGCTTGATACGCTTTTTCATAATCAAAACCGTTGATGCCTTTGACCATCGCATCAGCAATCACGGAAACGGAATGATAACCAATCATACAATCGGTTTCGTTGGAAGCCAATTCCCAGACGGGCAAACGACCGCCCTGTTCAAATTGTTTGATAAAGGTATTGATGTAATCGGAAGTTCGTTTTTTATCAATTAATGTATAAAGCGGATGAGCGGCTCGAAACGTATCCCAAAGGGAAAAAACGGTGTAATAATCAAATCCTTCGGCTTGATGAATTTTGTTGTCGCGACCTCGGTATTTTCCGTCTAAATCTTGAGCAATGTTGGGTTGCATCATGGTGTGATACAAAGCTGTGTAGAAAATAGTGAGTTTGTTTTTATCATTAGAAGTGACTTCAATTTTGGATAGTTCTTTGTTCCATAATTCTTCTGCCGCTTTTTTTACTTTTTCAAAATTCCAATGTGTGATTTCGGTGCTGTTGAGTTGTGCACCATCATATCCTGTGGGTGAAAGGGCTACTTTGACGAGTATTTTTTCGCCTTTTTTGACTTTTTTGGAGAAACTAAGAGCAAGTTCAGTTCCTTGGTATTCCCCTTTAATTCCTTTGAAATTCGTTTTTTCTTTATTGATTTTTAAAGGAACATTGAACTCAATTCTGGCATAAACATATTGATTTTGAGCCCAAGCTTCACTTCTTCGCAATAATTCGATGGTTTTATCGTCAATAACTCGAACATAGCCTTCCAACAATATATCACGATGATTCAAGTCTAAAATAATATTTGCTAAACCACTTTCATTGAAGGTATATTCGTGAAAACCAACTCTTGTGGATGTTGTCAATCGGACATCGATGTTGTGTTTATCTAATTTAACGGAATAAAATCCGGCGGATGCTTTTTCGTTGGCATGTGAAAAAGTGGAAGAATAGATTTTGTTATCAAACGAAGGTTCGCCCATGCTTGGCATTAACAAAATATCGCCATAATCGGAAACGCCGGTTCCATTGAGATGGGTGTGCGAGAAACCATAAATTCGGTTGTCGGAATAATGATAGCCGGAACAGCCTTCCCAACTGCCGTCGATGCGGGTGTCTGGAGAAAGTTGAACCATTCCGAATGGTACGGTTGCTCCGGGAAATGTGTGTCCGGTTCCGCCTGTTCCGATGAATGGATTGACGTATTGTTGGTAATTTTGACTAAAATTTAGTCCGGATATGAATAAAAAAACGGAGAGAAGTAGAAATCGCATAATTGTTTGTATGTTCTTCAAATATACTAAATTTTCTTTTTGAGCAGGATTTGCGTTAGGGATTGCAGTGAAAAGCCCGGAGCCAAAAAATGCAAATTTTCTTAGGCACAAAAAGCGACCAAAGGAAGCTCTTTTGTGACTTTAGAAAATTGCATTTTTGGCGAGGACTTGTAACGGAAAGCCCGTAAACGCCCACAAAAAAAGCACTCAACAAATGCTGAATGCCTTTTAAGAAAACAAATATGAAGTTGAAAAAAATTAGTGGGTTGAAATGGTATATTTGACGGCTTCTGTGCTTATTTTCCAATCGTCTGAACGAAATGGAACGGCAGGAAATCCTTCTATATTGAACAAATTGCAATGCGATGCATCGCCAATCCAACCGAAACGAACGGCAACAGGGTTTGGCACTTTATCGCTACTTACGATTATTTTATTGTTTTTGATATAGGCTTTGGCGGTGTGAAAATGCTGATCTTGTCCGGCTATTTCAAACCCATTTACAAATCCGTAATCGTTGGTGGTTGTCAATCCTTTTCCTGTGTTTTGAAAAGTAATGATTAATTGGTTTTCATTTTTTTGAAAAGACTGAAACGTTGGACCTTCATGTATTTTGTTTTTTTGGTGTAAATTGTGTAAGGCAATGGTTGACATTCGCTTACCAATTGTTTGTTTGTTTTTGGGATGAATGTCGGTTGGATCACCAATGTCGGTCGTTACAACCATTCCGGTGTTTTTTAGGGCTAATGTTTGAGTTTGAGCTTCTCGCAATTCTGCCCAATCACAGCCTTGGTTGCTGTTTCCCGCAGTTGTAAAGGTTGCCAATTGAACAAAATAGAACGGGAAATCTGTTTGCCATTTTTGTCGCCAATCGTGGATTAATAACGGAAAAGCTTTTCGATATTGATAGGCTCTGGCTGCATTGCTCTCGCCTTGATACCAAAGTACTCCTTTGAATGCAAACGGAATGAGCGGATGAATCATGGCATTGTAGCAAAGCGAAGGAAAATCATTTTCGTTGATGCTGTTTTTAATTGATTCTACTTGAAATTTCCATTTTCCTGCGAGCGGAATTTCTTTGTTTTGGAAGGTCAATTTCAATTCGTTTTCGTCGCCATGAATTCCGCCTCCGCCGCCATTATCTTCTATGCGAATAGCGATTGTATTTTGTCCGGTTTTGAGAATTTCTGCCGGAATTTGATAGGTTCTTTTTTTATCCCAGCCGTTTGTTTGACCAATTTTAATTCCGTTCACGTAGGTAATATCGTTATCATCAATTGCCGGAATTTCTAGGATAATTGCGTTGGTTGCCTTTTCTAAATGAAACTGCTTTCGCAACCAAACAACACCGTCAAAATTTCCTAATTGTTGTGTTTCCCAAATGCCGGGTTGTTGCATTTCGGGCCAAGTTGAATCGTTTACATCAACTAAGTTGAATGATGCTGCTTTTTTTGAATCTAGTTTGGCATTTTGTATACTTTCGATTTGTTTTTCTGCTGATTCTATTTTTAGTTTTAAAAGTGAATCTAAGTTAATTTTTGGCATGGTTTGAATCATTTCTCGAAACTCGGCCTCCAATTCAAAACCTTGTTTACTAATCCATGTTTCAATATTTGTTCCGCCCCAAGAAGCATTGATTAGACCAATTGGAATGGCCACTTCTTGAGTCAATTCTTTAGCAAAAAAATAGCCAACAGCAGTAAAATTTTCAACGGTTTGTGGTGAACAAACTTCCCATGGCGTAGTTTTAAAATCGCTATTGGGCTGACTATTAACTTCTTTAGGGATTTTTATGTGTCGAATGGTTGAAAAATTGGCTGATGCAATTTCTTCGGTTGCATTTTCAGCTTGTCCGACTGTCCATTCCATGTTTGATTGTCCGGAGCAAATCCAAACTTCGCCAACTAAAATATTTTTAATTTGGATAGTGTTTTTGCCTTTGACAGTTAAAACAAATGGTCCGCCGGCATTTTCTTTGTCTAAATAAACAATCCATTTTCCGTTATGATCGGCTTTGGTGGATTTTGATTGGTTGTGAAATTGAACTGTAATATGTTCATTAACCGCTGCCCAACCCCAAATTGGTATTTTAACGTCACGTTGCAACACCATATTGTCTGCAAAAATTGATGCTAGTTTAACCTCTGCATAAATTTCATTGCTAAAGAACAACACTACTAAAATGAAAATTTTCATCTTTTTAATTTATTAATTCAAACAGTTGATTTAAACGAATATCAGCAGAAGAAGTTCCGATCATGACTTCAAACTCGCCCGGTTCGGTTATCCAATCTAATTTTTGGTTGTAGAATGAGAGTTTTTCTTTGTCGATTATAAACGTAATTGTTTTTGTTTCGTTAGGTTGAAGTTTTATTTTTTGAAAGTCTTTCAACTCTTTAACAGGACGAACTACCGAGGCAAATTTGTCTTGAATATACAGTTGAACAACTTCTTCTCCTGCAACTTTTCCCGTATTTTTTAGTTGAAATGAAAGTGTGATTTTTTCTGATTCTTTTATTTTTGAAGATGAAAGTTGAAGGTTAGAATACTCAAATGTGGTATAACTCAATCCATATCCGAAGGGAAATTTAGGTGAGTTTTTTAAATCGATATACGCCGAAACATAGTTGGTATGATTTTCTTCTTTTGAAGGTCTTCCGGTGTTGAAATAATTGTAGTAAATGGGAATTTGTCCTTCACTTCTCGGGAAAGTCATTGGTAATTTGGCAGACGGATTATAATCGCCAAAAAGCACATCGGCAATGGCATTTCCGGCTTCGCTACCCAACCACCACGTATACAGAATGGCGGGAACGTTATCGGCTGTCCAATCAAAAACAAGTGGTCTTCCGGCATTAATGAGCACGACCATTGGTTTTCCGGTGGCGTGAATGGCTTTTACTAAATCTTCTTGCACGCCGGGTAATTGAATGTTGCTTCGGCTTTTGGCTTCGCCACTCATATCCCAACGTTCGCCAATGCTTAGAACAACTACATCGGCTTGTTTGGCTACGGCAATGGCTTCGTCAAACCCGGCTTTACTGGTATCTTCGAAACCGCAACCTTTGGCATAAAGTAGTTTGGTGTTTTTGCCGACTTTATTTTCTAATCCTTTCCGTTGTGAAATGATGTAGGTGGAATCGACTTCTTTTACATCAATTGACCAAAACCCGTGGTTTCCTCGAGCAGGTTTTACGGCAGGACCAATAAAAGCAATCGTTTTGATTTGTTTGGAAAGCGGAAGTAAATTGTTTTCGTTTTTGAGTAAAACAATACTTTTTGCGGCAATTTCACGAGCAAATTTGGTGTGTTCAGGATTGTTCAATGCCTTTTTTTGTCTTTCTGCATTGGAAAAGCGGTACGGATCATCAAACAAACCTAATTCGAATTTTTTGTATAAAATGCGTCGAACGGCATCGTCTACAAGAGAAATATCTACTTTTCCTTCATTGACTAAAGCGGCTAAATTATAGCGATAGGCATTACTTTCCATATCCATATCGCTACCTGCGGTGATGGCTGAAAAAGCTGCTTCTTTACCGTTTTTTGTATAGCCATGTTCTATCATTTCGCCGATTGAACCCCAATCGGAAACCACAAAACCTTTGAAATTCCATTTGCCTTTTAAAATGTCTCGTTGTAAATAGGAATTTCCTGTTGCTGGAATTCCGTTTAAATCGTTAAAAGAGTTCATAAACGTGGCAACACCGGCTTCAACAGTGGCTTTGAAAGGTGGCAAATAAGTTTCCCAAAGCATTCGTTCGCTCATATCAACGGAATTATAATCTCTTCCTCCCACAGCAGCTCCGTAGGCTGCAAAATGTTTGGAACAAGCCATAACGGCGTCTAAATCGCCTAATTTTTTTCCTTGAAAGCCTTTTACACGGGCAAATGCAATTTTGGAACCTAAGTAGGTATCTTCTCCTGCTCCTTCCATCACTCTGCCCCAACGTGGATCACGGCCGATATCGACCATGGGAGCAAACGTCCAGTGAATTCCGTTTGCAGAAGCTTCGATTGCTGCAATTCTTGCTGATTTTTCGATGGCTTCTATATCCCAACTGGCTGCTTCGGCCAGAGGAAGCGGAAAGGTAGTTTTGTATCCGTGTACCACATCTAAACCAAAAAGCAAAGGAATTTTTAATCGGGATTGCATGGCTAATTCTTGGTATTGACGAGTATGTTGAACCCCCATCACATTGAGCATGGAACCGATTAAACCTTGTTTGATTTCTGCTTGTTTGTTTGGGTTTATGGTAATTGGCCCGGTCGCACCACCATCGCCGGTATATTGATTAAGTTGTCCGATTTTTTCTTCCAACGTCATTTGTTTCAAAAGATTCTCCACCTTTTGTTCAATCAATTTGTCTTGCGAAAAAGAACTAATTGAAAGAAAAATAATCAAAACTAAAATTGTCTTTTTACTCATACTTGTATGTTCAAAAATGTAGACCTGACAAATTTTAAAACCTGTCAGGTCTATGGAAAGATACTCTTTTATTTTATTTCTTGGTGTATCTAATTGTGTAAAAGAATTAGTAAACCAATGTCTGTATCGCTTTTGCCGGAATTTTCAGTTCGCTTACTTGATTGTTATTGCTTAATAAATAGGTCAATTCTTTGTCAGATTCGTTCATTACAACGGTTACTAATTCTCCATTTGGATTTTGAAAAGTAGTGGCAATTAACTGACTTCGGCTAACCGAATTACTAATGTTTTTTGCTCCCGGTTTGATAAATTTTGAAAAATGTCCAATGAAATAATACGATGGTGTATAAATCAATTCTCCGGTTGATGTGTCGCCATGAATGGGTGAAAAACAAAAGTTACCTACGTGATTTGGTCCACCGTTTTGGTCTAATAAAATATTCCAATCGGTCCAACCTACGGTTCCGTTATTAAAATCGTGTATCATTGAACGACCGTAACGTTGACCGTTTGCCCAAAATTGGTATTTTTCGGCAGAGAATTTTTCTACACAACCTTCGGTGAACAATAAATTTTTATCCGGATACATTTGGTGTACTTTTCCAACATTTTCAAACATCGGGTTTCCGCCACTCCAGTTTTCATACCAATGAAAACCAATTCCCCACACATATTTGGCCGCTTCAGGATCATCTAACACGGTGCTGGCTCTTTGCGTAAGTAAATCTCTGTTATGATCCCAAACGGTGATTTTTAGGTCTTTTAATCCATTTTTATGCAATGTTGGCCCTAAGTATTTTTTTAAGAAATCGCGTTCTTCTTCGGCAGTATAAATGCACGATTCCCAAATTTGAGTTGCCATTGGTTCATTTTGAATGGTTAAACCCCAAACCGGAATACCTTCTTTTTCATAAGCTTGTACAAACTTTACATAGTAATTTGCCCATGATTGATAGAATTCTGGTAATAATTTACCGCCTTTAAGCATATTTTTAGAATCTTTCATAAAAGCCGGTGGACTCCACGGACTAGCATAAAACGTGGTTTTACCTGCTTTTGCCATTGCTTTTTTGATTAATGGAATCTTAAAAGCTCTGTCATGTTCTATAGAAAAGGTTTTTAATTCTTTATCACCTTCTTCTACATAGGTGTAACTTTCGGAACTAAAATCGCAGCTATGGATGTTGGTTCTAATGATGGTATAGCCGATACCTTTTTCCTTATCAAAATAAGCATTCAAAAATTCTTCTTGTTTTTCTTTGGATAGTTTAGCAAAAACTTCGGCACTGGCATCAGTTATTGCTCCTCCAATTCCTAAGAAAGTTTGATTTTTTTTGTTTGGATGAACAAAAATGCACAATTGTGTTTCCAAAGGTTGGCTGTAGTGCTTAAAAGTTTCCTGACCGGTTTTGGTCATTTTTAAGTTGGAGTCAGGAGCCGTTGTATAAATTGTAACCGGTTTTGGCAGTAGATTATCTGAATTGGTTTTATTCTTTGTTTGTCCTAGAACAACTGCGGAAACCAATAATAAGGCGATAGAAAATTTCATTTTGTGTTTTTTTACTGATTATTATTTTACCAAACATACGTTCCAACTGCACCTGCATCGAGTGAAGAAGTTACCCATTTTTGGTTGAATTTAATGTTAAATGACTGGGCAATATTTCCTTCATTTAGAACAATTAATACTTTTTTCCCTTGTGGAGTTCTAAAGGCAACACTATGAATATCTCCACTTGAATTACTGTCAATTCTAACTGAACCATCCGGAACAAATTTGGAAGCATGAGCAATAATATAATAAGCAACATTTCTTGTAAAACTGCTTGAACTGTTGATGGTAATTGCTCCTTTGCAAGTTGTGCATCCTCCGGGTGTGTGTGGACCGAATGAAGCATTGTTTGCCAAATTCCATTCTAATGCATTTTTACTCCAAT
The DNA here is from genome assembly GCF_057652995.1 of Flavobacterium sp. T50_26. NCBI lineage: Bacteria > Pseudomonadati > Bacteroidota > Flavobacteriia > Flavobacteriales > Flavobacteriaceae > Flavobacterium > Flavobacterium sp. T50_26. The sequence goes on along the minus strand of NZ_JBYFCC010000013.1, from coordinate 82,619 downwards.
TTTTCATGGTTCCGATGATTACATTTTTAACATGCCATTTTAAATCACCATCAAATGAACCTGTGTTAGAAGTATATTGTTCTGTAAAATATAAATCTTTGTCAGGATGCGCAGTTTTTACTTGCGACATCGCATTAACATCACCTCCATAAAGATGAAAAGCAGAACCGGTAATATAACTTTTTGCTGCAGGATCATTTAAAACAGCAATCGGATAACCCGGCTGATCACAATTGTGGTCATAAATAATAATTTTTGTGTTAATATTTGCTGCAGCAAAAGCAGGTCCGAGGTGATTTTTAATAAAATCTGCTTGTTGATTTGCCGTCATATACATACTCGGGTTATTTCCGGGATGTAATGGTTCGTTTTGTGGTGTGATGGCATCGATTCTGATACCTTCTTCTTGCATTTTTTGAATAAATTTTACAAAATACTGTGCATAAACACCATAATATTGTGGTTGAAGACTACCTCCAATGCTACTGCCGTTATCTTTCATCCAAACTGGTGGCGACCATGGGCTTCCCATGATTTTAATGTTTGGATTAATGAGTAAAATATCTTTTAAAACCGGAATTAAATGCGTCATATCCGGTGCTAAACTAAATTGTTCAAGATTCATATCGGTTTGTCCGGTTGGCAAATCGTTATATGAAAAAACAGTGCTGTTTAAATCAGAAGCTCCGATACTGATTCGTAGATAGCTTACGGCAATATCATTTTCGCCAGATCCAAAAAGTTCCTGAAGTAACTCTTGTTTTTTTGTTGCATTTAATTGATTAATCACTTCAGCACTCCCTCCGGTTAATGAATAGCCAAACCCTTCTATTTCTTGGTAAGTAATGTTGGGTTTTACTTCAATTACAGGATTTATATTTGGTTGTGTTCCGAAAATTAATAATCCATTTTGCTTTTGTAGTTTAACGGATTGGTTTCCTTTGGTAAGCCAAAAATCAACTTCGTTGGTTCCAACCGGAGTATCATCATCCGTTGGTTGAGAATCTTCTGAAGACTGACTACATTGAGACAGCGACAATACGAATGCCAAAATTGCGATTGCTTTCATTGAGGTAAAAATTATTTTTTTCATATTGGATTTTTTTCTTTCTCTTTTTAGAAGAAGGATAGTTATGATTTTATTTTTGAAGATAAAATTTCTCCTTAAAATGCTTCCGTATTGCTGCAGAAGCATTTTTTTCAAGGAAAAATAACTAACTCAAAACAAACTGTATTATTGATAAATTCTGATATAATCGACTTCAAAAACGGATTGTGTAAAATTTGGATCGATTGCTCCTCCAAAATTTCCACCCATGGCACAATTTATAATCAGAAAGAAGTTTTGATTGAATGGTAAATTACTATTATTAGAAAAAGTATAAAACAATTGATTATCAACATAAAATTTAATGGATGATGCTCTCCAGTCTACTGTGTAAAGATGAAATTCTGAAGAAACATTTGGAACTGTAACACTTCCACTGTCGCCATTTCCACCAGAATGACCCGGGTGGTGTAGCGTTCCGTGAATAAGGTTTTGACTATTCCCAACGTGTTCCATTATGTCAATTTCACCACAGCCAGGCCAACCCGCAGTTGAGATGTTGTCTCCAAGCATCCATAAAGCAGGCCAAGTTCCACCGCCAGAAGGCAATTTTGCCTTGATTTCTACTTTCCCGTATCGAAACGAAAATTTATTTTGTGTTTTAATTCGTGCAGAAGTATATTGGCTTCCGCTATAATTTTCTTTGATTAGTTTAATTTTTAGATGACCGTCTTCCACAATTACATTTTCCGGTCTGTTGGTATAATATTGCGATTCGTTGTTTCCCCATCCATTGCCGCCTGTTCCTAAATCGTAGCCCCAATATGCACTGTTAGGAGCACCGTTAACGTTGAATTCTTCTGACCAAATCATCGAAGAAGCTACAAAAACGGTTACTGTTATTGATTTTGATATAAAATCTGTTCCGTTATAGGCAGAAACAAAAACTTCGTAGGTAGAAATTCCACTACCTGTATACGTATGTGTATGTGTATATGTATTTGATTGCGATTCAATAACTTGACCGTTACCCAAATTCAATTTATAATTTGTTGCATTTTCGGCAGAAAAGCTAAACACTACCTTTCCGGAACCATCTCCGTTGGGATTGTTTGCATCGGCACCTACAACATTAGCTGTAAGTTGCAAATTTTTAGGCATATTACTGTTCTCAGACGAACTACTATCGCTGCTACAGGCAAAAAATGCACTTGTAATAATGAGGATAAAGGAAAGAAATTGTTTCATAGTAAATTTTATTAAAAAAACGCCCAACCCATTAATGATTGGGCATTTTGAGTTTATTAAAGAGCTGGCTTCAATTTAAGATACCAAGCATTTCCTGTTTCTGTTCCTTGCACTCTTAGGTACATGTAGTTTTCTGTTAATTCAATGATTTCGTAGCCTTTTTGTAAAGCTCCGTAGCCGATGAAACTGGTAGATCCTCCTAAAAGTATGACAGTTTGAGTTGAATCAGCAATTCCTGAAGTGGCCCCTGTAAATGTAAAAGGAGTAACTGCTCCTCCATAACTGTAACATCCTTCATCTCCAGAAGCTGGAATACCAGGAATAGAAGAAAGAGCACCGGTTTTTGTGAAAGCTCCATCTGGTGTTGCAACATTAATTTGGTAAGAATTTGAGCCTGCCAAATAGCTAAATGTAAATGTTGATGTGTAAAAACAATTGCAACACGCTACTTTTTCATCAATTGCAGAAGACCACCATTCCGGAGTAGAAGAACCTTCCCAAGGACCAACGCCTAAATGACCCGGAACATCTTTATCTACTACCCATGTTTTTGATGAATTGTTGGTTAAATAGGTTACAATTTCTGGTTCAACGTCAAAATCACTTCTAACGCTAATTTCCTTTGTAGCAGTGGTAGATGAACCACCACTTCCATAGGCTACTACTGTGATTAAATAGGTTCCCGTTGCAGAATATCTTTTAGTTATCGTTGTAGGATATAAATTGACAAGCTCTGTTTGATCAGACGTGCCGTAATGAATTTTATAACCAATGGCTCCATCGGCAGTTACACTAATGATCACATCTCCAGAACCATCACCATCCGGATTTTCTGCATTTTGACCAACAACTTCTGTGTTTATAACCAGATTTGTTGGTGCGTTTAAATCACCGAGAGAATACTCTTCTTCGGCACAATTTGTGAATCCAATTCCAACCGTGAGGAAAGAAATCAAATATAAAATTTTTGTTTTCATAGCTTTCATTAATTTGTTAATCTGATATTATCTAAGTATATAACTTCTCCTGCACCATTATCTGCATCGTTGTAACGCAAAACAAGTTGAGTAAATTGAGCATCGGCAGGAATTCCGGCAATTGTGCTAAAATCGAATGTTAGTTCTTCCCATTGGTTGGCTACAGTGTTGGCTACTTTTACAACAGCTACTCCGTTTGCAGGATTTCCTCCCACAGCCCATTCTAATTCAACATTGAGCATTTTACCCACTTCAGAAGCGTGAACTAAAACTTTTATTTTATTTCCGTTAGCAAAATCAATCGGATTATCAAGAGGGCTATAAGTTCCGCTCCAATTAGGAACATTCATTGGTTTGGTATATTGACCAACTTTTGCACTTGTGTTTAACCCTGATGGATTTGGATTATCAACTTTTGCAAAAGTTACATCGCCAAAGGTTCCAAAAAAGTAATTTACAAAATCACTTTCAAAAGTTATTGGTAATTCAAATGGATCAAAAATAATAACTTCTTCTATTAATTCAGAAGTTGCTACACCTCCACTTAAGGCTACTACTTTAAGCTGATAACTTCCCGCAGCCGGATAGGTGTGTGGAGGAAGTGTTTGTCCAACCGCCATTGGTGTTCCGGTTTCATTTGCAACATCACCATAGTAAACCAAAAAACCGTTAGCAAAATCGGCAGTAGCAGATACGGTAAGGTTGTAGCCTTCTATGATTTTTGTAGTTTCTATATTTTCAGGAGCTCTGTAGATAATTTGAAACGGAATTAAACTTTCTGTTTCAAAACCTGTAATGCTTGTTGCATTTATTTTTACAGTATAACTTCCTTCCGGATAAACGTGCGTTACGTTTTCACCTGCAGAAAGTGTTACCGGTTCTGAAGTTCCATCACCAAAATCGACAGTAAAGAATGTTGCATCGTTTCCGGTTGGTGTAATTTTAACTTCTCCTGAATTATCATTACTGATTTGGAGAGTAGAGTTAATATTATTCGGTTGAGATGAATCTACGGATGATAAATCGTCACTAATACTGTCTTCTGAACAACTTGTTGCAAATACAGCAACTAACAACAATAATATGCTTTTTATATTTTTCATGGTCTGTATATGTTAGTTATATTGTGGATTTTGAATAATTGCTGTATTTTCTAATTCTTGATAAGGAATCGGGAAAATTTCGTTTTTACCGGCTACAAATCCTCTTGAGGATAATTTTGCGGCCGCATCTCCCCATCGTACTAAGTCAAAGAAACGATGTCCTTCTCCGGCAAGTTCTTTTCTTCTTTCATCTTTAATTGCATTTAAAGAAACCGGTACAGAAGGCAATCCAACGCGTGCTCTAACAGCATCTAACAATGCTTGAGCTCTTGCTCCTGTTGCTCCTAACGCTTCTGCTTCAAGCAAATAAGTATCTGCTAGACGAATCATGTAAGTATTTTGTCTGTAATTTAAAACGGCATCACCGGCTCCGGTATGCACATCTGCTTGTCTAGGAACAAATTTGTTTAGGAAATAACCTGTGTCTTGAAATCCGGCAATATAATCTACTTCTCCGTTTTCTTTTAATGTTTTTAAATCAAGAACAGTAGCTTCAAAACGAGGATCACCCACCATAAAGTCATAAAAATCTTGTGTAAATACATTAAAACTCCATCCCGAAGGTAAGTCTGGTGCTGAAACACCTATTTTAGTATACCCTCTTGGACCAACCATAACATTCAATGAATTTCCTTCGTCGGTACCACTTCCCCAGTTACCCCAACCGGAAAGACCAACATTGGTGTGGGCTACTTCCAAAATAGATTCTTCGTTATACTTATTGGCCACTAACCATAAATCACCAAAGTTGTCTAACAATTTGTTTCCGTATTGGTTTGTTAAACCAGGTGTTCCATTTACTTGTGCTAATTGTTCTGCTGCCAAAGCATTTTTAGATTGAAATAAAAATACTTTGCCTAACATAGCCTGAGCAGCACCTTTGGTTAATCTTCCGGCTTCAGTACCCATATTTGAAATTGTTGAGGGTAAATAATCAATTGAGAATAATAAATCTTCTTCAATTTGAGCATAAACAGCTGAAGGATCAGCTTGTGGTACTGTTAAAAACTCACTTGGGTCTAGTGGAGTTGTTATTAAAGGAATATTTTTGAACATTCTAACCAATTCAAAATAATAGATTCCACGTAGAGCTCTTGCTTCCGCAATGTATTGGTTTCTTAAGTTGTCATCCATATCAGCTGCTGGGATTCTAAGGAGCAAGACATTTGCTCTGAAAATACCTTGATAATAATCACTCCAAAAACTACGCGGAATTGTATTTGTATTGATTGTAAAATTTGAAAAGGACTGAATTCCAACCCCATCTGTAGAACTACCTCCACCGGCATAATTGTCATCTGAACCAGCATTCATCATGGCAATCATATTTTCAAATCCACCGGATTGCTTTCTCAAAATATCATAAACAGATACTAAACCGCTAAAAGCCTCTTCCTCATTAGAATAATAATTCTCAGATGAAAACACACCTTGAGGTTCTATTTCAACAAAGTCGTCTGAACAACTCATTACTGCACTAAAAAATAAGATTCCCAGTACACCTTTTTTTAAATTAAATCTTTTCATAATCATTTTTATTAAAATTGAAGATTAACACCAAGCATAAATGATCTTGCTTGGGGATAGTAACCTCTGTCTATACCCATAATATTCCCTCCAATTTCAGGGTCATATCCGGTATATTTTGTTAGCGTTAATAAGTTTTCTGCTGTCATAAATAATCGAACCCTTTCTGCTCCAATTCTATTAGACAATTGACTTGGAATTGTATATCCAAGCTGTACAACTTTTAATCGTAAATAATCACCATCTTCCAAATAGAAATCCGAAGGGTTTGTGAAGTTTCCATTCGCATCATTGTTTGTCAATCTAGGGTAACTATTTGAAGTTCCTTCACCATGCCATCTTGACAAAGCATCTGTTTGGTAATTTGCGTTTTGAATATCAAGTCTTCTTAATGCTTTAAATATTTTATTTCCTCCTGCACCTTGGAAAAAAGTCATTAAGTCAAATCCTTTGTAGTCAAAATTAAGGGTTAGACCATAGGTATATTTTGGAAGAGGGCTTCCTAAGAACACTTTATCATCCTCAGTAATTGTTCCATCACCATTAGCATCAGTCCATCTAAAATCTCCCGGCTGAGCATTCGGTTGAATTAATCCGCCATCTGAATTAGTATACGCATTTACTTCGTCCATATTTTGGAAAATTCCGGCTGTTTGATATCCGAAAAATGAATTATAGGCTTCTCCTACTTGTGTCCTTGTGATTGCCCCCATTGATTGAAAACCTGCTTGACCAGTAGTAATAAATTCTTTACCAAAGCCCAAATAGGTAACTTCATTCTTGAGTGCTGAAAAAACTGCAGTGGCAGAAACGTTCAATTCTCCAATTTTTTTTCTGTAGCCTAATTCAAATTCTAAACCGCTGTTTTCCATATCAGCTACGTTTCCAAGTGGATCACCTGTTGCTCCAACATACCCAGGAATCGTAACATATTGAAGGATTCCACTAGTTTTTTTAAGATAATACTCAATACTTAATGTAAAATCGTTTGCTAATTTAGAATCAAAGCCAATGTTTAATTGCGAGGTTTCTTCCCATTTTAAATCTGGATTGTCTGGTGCACTTGGGCTATATCCTGTCCAAATAACGATTCCATCTGCTCCAAAGGTATAATTTCTACCTCCATTAATTAATGCCGCATATCCAAAATCCGGAATACCGTCATTACCTGTAATACCATAACCTACTCTTAGTTTAAAGGTATTAACAAATTTATTTTCTTTCCAAAATTCTTCGTTAGAAATATTCCATCCAACAGAGAAAGATGGAAAATTTCCATATTTATTGTTTTTACCAAATCGGGTTGAACCATCTCTCCTTATAATTCCGGAAAAAATATACTTTTCATCGTAGTTATAATTTAATCGAGCAAAAATTGAAGAAAGTCTGTGTTCATTACTATCATATGTAGTTCCCACTTTATTATCTGCAGGTAAGTCAAAATTGAAAGATGCGTCTTGATAGTTATTAATTGGCAAATCAAAATAAGTTGTGCTACTACCACTGGTTATGTTATCAACATAAGCACCTTGTCCAAATAATACTTCGAAATTATGTTTATCAAAAGTTTTTGTGTAGGAAATTGTGTTTTCAATATTCCAACCAAAAGTTTTGTGCATGTTTCTACTGTAATTATTTTGTAATGTTAATACAGAAGCATTCAAATAATATTCCGGTGTAAAACCTTGACCGCCCCAATATGCCATTTTACCACCTAGTGAACTTCTTATTTTTAAACCCTCTATTGGTGTTGTGATTTCAAGGAAAGCATTTCCAACAAAATCATCAGACCATCCAAAATGTCCTAATCTAGTTTGAGCATACGCTAATGGGTTTGTCATTTCCTGACCCACAAAATTTGAAATTCCATAAGGATTTCCAAATCCATCTCTAATAACAGGATTAGAAGAATAAGGTGTTTGATTAATTAGAACTGGATCAGTTTCAATTACTGGTGTAATTGGATCTAAGTTGATAGCAGAACTCAAAGGTCCACCAAACTCACTATTTGTATTTCCGATACCAACAGATTTTTGATGAGAATAACCTAATGTTTGACCTACAGTGAAATATTCTGATATTTTGTGTGTAGAGTTAATACGAATATTTTTCTTGTTGAAATTTGAAATTTCCGGTAACACAATCCCTTCTTGGTCTATTAATCCAAAAGATAAATAGAAAGTTGATTTATCGTTACCGCCACTTACACTCACTTCATGTGAAGAACGCTTTGCAGAATCATCAAATATTTGAGATTGCCAATCGGTCCCTCTTCCTAATGAGGATAAATCCGTAAAAATAAGATTACCACCACTAGCAACAGATCGTTCATTCATTAAAGCACCATATTCAGTAGCATTAAGCATTTCTAATTTTTTTGATGCGGAAGAGGTACCTGCAAATCCAGTATAATTTACACTAATCTTACCTGATTTTCCTTTTTTTGTTGTAATTAAAATTACACCGGAAGCAGCTCTAGAACCATAAATTGCTAATGAAGCGGCATCTTTTAGAACTTCAATTGACTCAATATCGTTTTGGTTAATATAACCAATTCCGGAGGATTCAACAATTACTCCATCAATTACCCAAAGCGGATTGTTACCTCCGTAGGTATCAAACGTTGTTATACCGCGTACACGAACGGTTGCGGCAGTACCAGGCTGACCAGAATTGCTTGCAATTATAACACCTGAAGTTCTTCCTTGTAAAGTTTGTTCAACACGACCACTGTTAGGAATCTTCTCAATATCCTTTGCTTTTAGGCTTGATATTGCACCTGTTACAACACTTTTCTTTTGTGTACCGTAACCCACAACGACCACTTCGTCAAGAGATTTATTTTCTTCATTTAAAGTTACGTTGATTGTTTTGTTTTCAGAAACGGCTATCTCTTGAGACTCATAGCCGACAAAAGAAAACACTAAAATTTCATTTGGATTGACTTTGATCATGTAATTACCATCAAAGTCGGTTGTAGTTCCCCTTGTTGTGTTCTTCACTACAACGTTAACGCCTGGCAAAGGGAGATTACCCGCACCATCCGTTACCTTCCCTTTAATTTCAATGTTTTGAGCAGTAATCATTGAAAAAGCAAAGAGAAAAAGCATGCTTAAATACTTGCTGAATTTCATAAATTTTGGTTGTTTAAATAATTTGTTAGTTTTTGCTTTTGCTATTTCTCAAAAAAGTAAAGAATTCTAAAAAAACATACCTTATAATTATGAGTAATACAATTTTAAAATCTACTCCAACGTTTTCGTTTTAATAGCAGCTTAAAATTATTGGATATTAACACCACATTAACAATGCTTTATACACTTGTATCTCATCAAACTCAAATTTATATACACTTTTCCTTCACTTAATTTTGTAATAAATTAAAATTCAATTGTTTAAATTATAAAAATATTACACTAAATTTTAAATTTTTTACTATTTTTGATGAAATTTTTAGAATTTTTCTTTCATAATTTAATTAATGACACACTTGAAAACCATTTTTCAACTTTTAGCCGGTTTTTTATTGCTAGTAAATTGTGCTGTTTTTTCTCAAAATGCAAATTATAATGAGTTAAAAATTAATCCTATAGCAAAAGTGACCAATTTTAATCGGTCAAATTTTAATGCTGATCCGCAATTTTGGGCAGCGTGTGAAGACAATGATGGAGTAATGATTTTTGGCAATAACGATGGAGCTGTTTTTTTTGATGGAAACCGTTGGAATAAAATTAACTTGCCTAACAATTCTTCTGTTAGAAGCTTATTAAAATCGAAATCAGGAAAAATTTTCGCTGGTGGTTATAACGAATTTGGTACTTTACAAAAAGATAAAAAAGGACAATATTATTATCATTCGTTAATGAATGAACTACATCTTTCAAATAAACACATAGAAAACATTTGGCAAATTCACGAACTTGGTGAATATATTATTTGCAGAACGTTTAACGGATTAATTCTCATTAAAGGAAAAACCGCTTTGTTTATACCTGCAAATGCATCCTTTATAAACTCTGCCGTTCTTAATGGCAATTTTTATGTTCAGGATGCTAAATTTGGTATTTATCAATACAATCTTAAAAATAAAGAATTAAATCTCTTGTTTGAAACAAACAAATTTAATGATGAAGAAATAGCTTCTATGCTTGAATCAAATAAGTCAGACGAAATTATTTTGTTTTCAAAGTCAGGTAACATCTACAAAAGCAATGTAAAAACCTTTTCTGTTGAAAAGTGGTTTAGTTTGTTTGAATCCAGTAGTCCGGATCAAATTTCAAAAGCTATTCGAAAAGACAGCAAGACCATTATGGTAGGAACGTTAGCTTCTAAAATTATTGAGTTTAATATTTCTACAGGAATTATTCACAAAAGTAATCCATCCTACAGAAGCTTAAAAAACGTTGCTATTCATAATCTCTTTAAATCCAAAAGCAATTATTGGGTTATTACAAATAATGGATTGTCTTATATGGATTTTAATCCGCCTTTTATCAATTTGTTTGACAAAGCTTCTGTGTATGATGTTTTAATTCATGATTCGAAAATCTATTTGGCTACAAATTCAGGAGTTTTTTATGCCGATACTACTTTTGAATCAAATTCTGAGACATATTATTCTTTTTCTAAAATTAATGAATTACAAGGTCAAACGTGGTCAATTCAGTTGGTAAATGATGACATAATTATTTCTCACAACGATGGTTTATTTGTATTGAAGGATTTAGTTCCAAAAAGAATTGGAACAGAAAGCGGTTTTTGGAAAGTTACGCCAATTGAAGGAAATCCAAATAAATACCTAGCCTCATGCTATACCGGATTATATCTTTTAGAAAAAAACAATTCAGAATGGAAACTTTTACATAAGATTTCAGGATTTGAAGAATCGGCGAGAGACATTATTTTATCTGATGAAAAGAACACATATTGGATTTGTCATGGCTATCAGGGTGTTTTTAAAGTGCATTTAAATACTGATTACACAAAAGCCATAGCCGTGGAGCATTTTACTGATAAAAATGGCTTAAAATCATTTTATAACGTTAATGTGGTTCGGTGGGAAAATGAAATTGTTTTTACAACCAATAATGGAATTTTTCAATACAACCACGAACAAAACAAGTTTCTTCCTTATGATAAGTTGAATAAAATTCTTGACCCAACTAAAAACACTCGAAAATTAATTACACGTGGCTCAAAAACATGGTTTGTTCTAAATGATGAAGCTGGCTATTTTTTTACTAAAAGCAAAAATAAATCGCTAAATAAAGATTTATTTTTAAACCTCAAAGGCTATTTTAATCGTGGTATGGAGTGCATTATTCCGCTGTCTGAAAATCAAGTGTTATTTGGTTCAAATCTTGGTTTGTTTTTTTATAATCTAAAAAATAATACCACCAACGCTGTTGTGCCTACTCATTTAACTGCGGTAAAGTACAACACCAATCAAAAACCTTTTTTAGCAACAATAAAAAGCAATTCGTCAATTGAATTACCTAATAAAACAGCCTTATTGCGTTTTGAATTTGCAGCTCCTGAAATGACAAAAGGTACACAAATTCAATTTAGCTACAAGCTAGAACCTATTGATAAAAATTGGTCGGGTTGGCAAAATTCGTCCTACAAAGAATTTACCCATTTAAACCCTGGCGATTATATTTTTAAAATTAAAAGTAGAAATTTATCCGGAATTTTAGGAAAAGAAACGAGTTATAAATTTACCATTGTTCCTAAATGGTATCAAACAAATTTTGCGTTTTTTCTTTACATTGCCTCTTTTATTTTATTTATTTATATAGTTTGGATTTTGGTTAAGAAAAAAATTGAACGAGAAAGAATCAAAGCAAGAATTGAAGCTGAAAAAACCAAAAAACTCTTAGAACTAGAATTAGAACAGCTTAAATTATTACGCGAAAAAGAAAAAATAAACGCCGCAAAAATTCACCTTGAAGAAGATGTTATCGAGAAAAGTAAACAACTTGCCAATTACACCCTTCTATTAAGTCAGAAGAAGGAATTGTTTAGTGATCTTCAATTGGATTTAAAAAGTTTGCGTGAAATCAATAAAAATGATGACTTTAGAAAAAGAATTGGTAATATGTTTCAAAAACTTCATCAAAACAAAATTGGCGAAGAATTTATGGAAATTTTTGATGTGAATTTTGAGAAAGTAAACCACAATTTCTTTGAAAAACTGAAAGAACTAAATCCATCCTTAACCAAAAGAGAATTGCGTTTGTGTGCTTTTGTGAAAATGGATTTGAGTAATAAAGAAATAGCCCCATTACTAAGTATTTCAATCCGTGGAGTAGAAAATGCTCGGTATCGAGTGCGAAAAAAATTAAACGTTCAACACGAAGAAAATTTTGCTTCTTACTTAGAAAGTTTGGTTAGCGAAGAAAAGAAAACGCATCTCGAATAAGATGCGTTTTTTCTATGCTAATTACTATTTTTTACTAAAATTATAAACTCGCTTTCAAATATTCGCGGTTCATTCTAGCTATATTTTCTAGTGAAATTCCCTTTGGACATTCAATCTCACAAGCACCAGTATTGGTACAGTTTCCAAATCCTTCTTCGTCCATTTGGCGAACCATATTTAAAACTCGTTCAGTAGCTTCTACTTTACCTTGTGGTAAAAGTGCATATTGTGAAACTTTTGCTCCAACAAATAACATGGCAGATCCATTTTTGCAAGTTGCAACGCATGCTCCACAACCAATACAAGCTGCTGCCATAAAAGCATTATCAGCATCGTGCTTTGGAACCGGAATTGTATTTGCGTCAATGGTGTTTCCTGAAGTGTTTACAGATACAAAACCACCAGCTTGTTGAATTCGGTCAAAAGCGGTTCTGTCCACCACTAAATCTTTAATTACCGGGAAAGCTTTACTTCTCCATGGTTCTACAAAAATAGTATCGCCATCATTAAACATTCGCATGTGTAACTGACAGGTGGTGATACCGGTATCTGGTCCGTGAGCACGTCCGTTGATGTACAGCGAACAGCTTCCGCAGATTCCTTCGCGACAATCGTGATCAAAGGCAACTGGTTCTTTTCTATCGTTTACTAATTGCTCATTTAACTGGTCTAACATTTCCAAAAACGAACTGGCTGTTGAAACATTATCTAGTTTATATGTTTCGATTCCACCTTTAGTTTTAGCATTTTTTTGACGCCAAATTTTAAGGGTAATATTTATATTTTTTGCTGCACTCATAGTATCTTATTTATAATTTCTAGCTGCAATTTTGATTTCTTCGTATTTCAATTCTTCTTTGTGTAGCTCTGATTTTGAAATGTCTGAACCTTTGTATTCCCAAGCACCCACAAATTTGAAGTTTTCATCGTCACGTAATGTTTCGCCTTCGGCATCTTGATATTCTTCTCGGAAGTGACCTCCGCAAGATTCGTTTCGTTGCAATGCATCCATTGCCATTAATTGTCCGAGTTCGATAAAATCGGCTACACGTAGAGCTTTTTCTAATTCTGGATTTAATTCGTCTGAAGTTCCCGGAACAAAAACATCGCTGTAGAATTCTTCTTTAAGTTGAGCAATTTCAGAAATGGCTTGTTTTAAACCTTGTTCGTTTCTTCCCATACCAACTTTATTCCACATAATTAAACCTAAACGTTTGTGGAAATGGTCAACTGTTTTGGAACCGTTATTGTTTAAAAATTTATCAATTAATTTTTTAACGTTGTTTTCTGCTTCAGCGAACTCAGGTAAATCAGTCGAAATTTTTCCGGTTCTGATTTCATCGGCTAAATAATTGGAAACTGTATAAGGTAAAACAAAATACCCATCGGCTAAACCTTGCATTAAAGCGGAAGCACCTAGTCTGTTTGCTCCGTGATCAGAGAAATTTGCCTCTCCTGCCACAAAACAACCCGGAATGGTTGACATCAAATTATAATCTACCCAAACACCTCCCATTGTGTAGTGAACCGCCGGATAAATCTTCATTGGTGTTTCATACGGATTTTCGTCGGTAATTTTTTGGTACATTGTGAATAAGTTACCGTACTTTTCTTCCAACCATTTTTTACCTAACTTGATTATTTCTTCTTCGGAAGGGTTGTGATTTCCTTGAGCATAAGCGGCTTGTTTTCCTTTGTTTTTAATTTCTGTAGAGAAATCAAGGTAAACTCCTTCGTTTGTATCATTGGCTTCAATTCCGAAACCGGCATCGCAACGTTCTTTGGCGGCTCTGGAAGCTACGTCACGAGGAACTAAGTTTCCAAAAGCAGGATATCTTCTTTCTAAGAAATAATCTCTATTTTCTTCTGCAATTTGCGTTGGTTTTAAATTTCCTGAACGAATTGCTTCTGCATCTTCTTTCTTTTTTGGAACCCAAATTCGACCGGAATTACGCAATGATTCTGACATCAACGTTAATTTTGACTGATTGGTGCCGTGAACCGGAATACACGTTGGGTGAATTTGCACATAACAAGGATTTGCGAATAACGCTCCTTGTTTATGGATTTTCCAACCCGCAGTTACGTTACTTCCCATTGCATTGGTTGAAAGGAAATATACGTTTCCGTAACCTCCTGATGCTATGATTACAGCGTGAGCTGAATGTCTTTCTAATTCTCCGGTGATTAAGTTTCTAGCAATAATTCCTCGAGCTTTTCCGTCAACTTTTACCAATTCTAACATTTCATGGCGGTTGTACATTTTTACACGACCTAATCCGATTTGTCTTGATAAAGCTGAATAAGCTCCTAATAATAATTGTTGTCCTGTTTGACCTGCTGCATAAAACGTACGTTGTACTTGAGTTCCTCCGAAGGAACGGTTGTCTAACATTCCGCCATATTCACGAGCAAAAGGAACACCTTGAGCCACACATTGGTCGATGATGCTTCCTGAAACTTCGGCTAAACGATGCACGTTTGCTTCACGAGCACGGTAATCGCCACCTTTTATCGTATCATAAAAAAGTCGGTAAACACTATCCCCATCGTTTTGATAATTTTTAGCAGCGTTAATTCCACCTTGAGCAGCAATAGAGTGAGCTCTTCGAGGTGAATCTTGAAAACAAAAAGCACTTACATTATAACCCATTTCTCCAAAAGAAGCGGCTGCAGAAGCTCCGGCTAAACCGGTTCCAACTACAATAATATCAATTTTTGGACGGTTATTTGGTGCAACTAATTTTAAATGATTTTT
The DNA here is from genome assembly GCF_057652995.1 of Flavobacterium sp. T50_26. NCBI lineage: Bacteria > Pseudomonadati > Bacteroidota > Flavobacteriia > Flavobacteriales > Flavobacteriaceae > Flavobacterium > Flavobacterium sp. T50_26. Next base: position 67,537 of record NZ_JBYFCC010000013.1, on the reverse strand, counting down.
GTGGTTTGTCCACTTTTGAGCAACTGGACCTTCCGGTATTTTTGAATCTAACTTCATAATATATTTCTGATGTTGATTATTTACTAAAATGAATATACAGCGGGATAATTGCAAACAACAATGGTACAATTACCGCAAAAGCTTTTCCTGCAAATTTGATGATTGGTGTCCATTTTGGACTATTTAATCCTAACGATTGAAATGCACTTTGGAATCCGTGCCATAAGTGAAAAGCTAAGACTATCATCGAAAAAACATAAAATAATGTAAAAAATAAACCTTCGTTCGGAATTACTCCAAACAATTTGTTTTTGCTTTTGAAGAAGTCGAATGTAATTTTATGTAAATCTTTATAAAGTTCACCAACTTTAACATTTGCATTAATACTGTATACATCTGTACCGTTTCTCACTTCAAGTTGCTTAGGTATTACACCGTCGGGTGGAGCAGGCTCGCCAGGCAATTTTACTTGATCTAAAGGATAAAACTGACCTACACTTCTACCTACAAAATAATCAGCCTTGGTTCCAGGAGCCGTTTGAACTGGTTGAGTCATCAAAGGCATGTTTTCATCAAAATGCATTTTTGCCCAAAAATTAATCATGTGTGTGGCGATAAAAACTAAAACCAATGTTCCTAGAATAGCCATGTTTCGTGAAGCAAAACTACTATTTGCAGATGGATTAGATTTTGCATAACCCACCGGTCGAGCTTTTTTGTTTTGAATTGCCAAAAGAATTCCATCAATAGCATGGAATAAAATTGAAATGTAAGTGAGATAAGAAAGAATTTTTACTGCCGGATTAGAAGTCATAAACAATGCATACTGATTGAACTGCAATTGACTATTTGGCATCAATAATTGTAAATTACCCGCCAAATGACCTACTAAAAACAAGCATAAAAATAAACCCGTAAGAGCCATCCAGTATTTTTTTCCGATGGATGACTTTAAAAGTGCAGATTTTGCCATAATGTTGTGTAAATAAATTTTTAAAAATTTCACACAAATTTACAGCTATTTGACAATAACTACAACCTTTTCGTTCTAATTTAAAGTGATTTTAAAGAAGGATTAACAAGTGTTTAGAAATTATAGCAACAAAGGGATGCTATTTCATTAAATCATTAAACGATTTTATCTAATATAACTTGGAATCATGCCTCTTAAACCCATATCCACAACATTTTCGCCAGCTGAAGGCTCATATTTTCCGTCATTGTTTACTTCTGTCCATTCAAAACTATTGTTTATCGAAAGAGATAATGTTACCACAACATCAGAGGTTTCATTACCAACTAAGGTTAAATTATTTTCAAATTTTCCGGTTACCACACAAGAACCTTGAGGAACCGGAGATGTTTGAAACAATGGATTTGGCACAGTCGTTGCACCAGGAGGAGCTTGTCCGGAAGTCATATACGGAAACGAATCTAAAGCAAAAGCCCAATAACCTTGCAATCTATTTGCATTTACTGGAAAAACATTATTGCCAATACTATGAGAACCTATGTAAGTATTATAGCCTAAAAAACTATCTAAAGTTCCAGTATAAGTTGTTCCTTGACTAAAAACCTGAATTTTTCCACTTTGATATGATAATGAAAGTCGAACCCATTCATATGATCCTGCCATTTGTGCTGTGATGGGAATGGTTAGAAAAACCTCATTTTGACCCACAATTTTTGCTTGACTGAAATCAATCGCCATCGCTCCGCCTAAATCAGTTTCAGGAGCATGATAAAGCACTTTTCCTTGTCCTAATAATGTAGTTGCCGAAGGTGCTAGTTCTAAATAATGAGCACTAATGCTTTTCATATCAGGTGTTTGAGCTGCATTTCCATTGGGAATAACCGAAGGTTGTCCTAAATTATTCAACCTCATTTGATTTGGATCAAACTTAATTTTGATGATTAAATTAGCCGGTTCAGCAGGTCCGTCTTCGGAACTACAAGAGAAAAATCCGTAACTTATCGCTAAGAGAAAAAGTACAGAAGTCAATTTAATCAGTTTGGTCATCTTAGTAGGTTTTGGTCACATCTTCGTCTATAACGAGAATAAAGTCGGCTTTATTGTAATGTTCTTGTTCTAATTTACTTAACTCTTTTTGTTCAACCGTAGCAATTGTAATAATTTTGGTGTTTTTACGGTATTGATCTACATACCAATTGATTCCTTCAAAAAAATCACTGTGATACGTTCCATTATAATGCACAAAAATAGTGCCGTTTTTTAGGTTTTGAACGATAAAATGAGCCATCGTTGCATCTTTGATTGCTTGGGCTTTTGGCATTTTTTCTCCGGCATGACCACCCATCATTTCCAACATTTTTTGATATCCGGGCAAATTAATATCAAACGGAATTGGTAATGGAGCAATCCAACTTTTTTCTTCATCGGATAAATCGTCTAAACCTGCAAAATCTTTTTTAAAAACGACACTCGCATATCGTCTTGGCACATTTGTGGCGATAAAAGGGAATTTTTTTGCTTTCGCAAAATCAACTAGTGGTTTGTAATCAGTTTTGTGATTGTTCCATAGTCGAGCGGTTGTGTCGAATTTTTTTTGATCTATTTCGTCATTCAAATATTGATTAAGCTGCTTTTGATTATCGGCTTCAATCATTTCTGCTCCTAAAACTAAAGGCTTTTTTTCGGCTAAATCTTTTGTCAATTCTAGTTGCAACCAGTGTACGATTGAATTATCATGGTGTTCACCAAACAAAACAAGTTCTGATTTTTCAGCAGCTTTTAGGATTTTTTCATAGGATGATTTTTTGCCGTTTTTATCGAAAACTTGGTAAGGTGATTTGTTTTGGGCGAATGAAGATGCTGATATTAACAACAATAAAAACCTCACTAACAGATATTTACTTAAAAAATTATTCTTTATTATTTCTTTCATTTTTTATGATTTCAAAAGGAGTGGATTGATAAATTTTTCCTTGTGTGATTTTGATTTGATATTTTCCGGGAATTAAATACGTTTTTCCGTTTTTTGATTCGGTTAAAATAATTTTCTTATCTTTTTTCTTCCATTTTTCGATTCCGGTTTTTGAAATTTCAACGTCGTAGTTCCATTGATTTATTCCGGTTGATGCAGTTTGTTTTTCTTCGAAAACAACAATTCCGTTTTCGTGAATTACTTGAATTGTCACTTCGCCTTGATTTTTTAAGTAATAATCTACATCTATTTTTGGCTCATTGGCAGGCAGCCATTTACTCCAAGTGCTTCCCCAGAAATCAGAATGAGCAAGATTATCAACTGAAAATATTTTTAGATCTGAAGCTAACGTTTCTTCATTCAATTGCTGAATTGACTTCAAATTCACTTTATAAATCGATCTTCCGTGCGTTCCAACCACCAAATCATGAGCTTCGGTTTGAATAACCATGTCATGAACGGCAACCGGAGGCATTCCGTTGTTGAAGGTTTGCCAGTTTTTCCCTTGATCGAATGAAATATATACACCATTATCAGAACCCAAATACAAAATATTCGGATTTACATTATCTTCCACTAACACATTTACAGAAAGCGTTTCAAATTTTGGAGCAATAGAATTCCACGTTTGCCCGAAATCATCGGAAAAATAAACATACGGTTTAAAATCATCCCAACGATAACCATTCAAAGTGACATAAACTCGTTCGTTTTTGTGAGTCGAAGCCACGACTCTGGAAACCCATAAATCTTTTGGAAAAGTAGTTGAAATATTCTGCCAATTCACACCGCCGTCTTTCGAAATATGCACTAAACCATCATCACTTCCCGCATAAATCACTCCAAATTGTTGTTTGCTTTCGCTAATGGTGGTGAGCGTTCCATAAGCAACATTTCCTTCTTTTCCACCTTGTGTTAAATCCGAAGAAATTTGTGTCCACGTTTCCCCTTGATCAAAAGAACGGTGAAGATATTGGGAACCCATATACAAAATATCTTGGTTATGCGAAGACAACAAAATCGGTGTTTGCCAATTGAAACGTAACGGTTTTTCGTCTTTTTTTGCTTTAGGTGAAATGTATTTGGTTTCCTTTTTGCTTCGGTCAATTCTATAATAATTTCCAAACTGAAAACCGGTAAAAACGATGTCAGGATTTCTTCGGTCAATTTGTGTTTGCATGCCATCGCCTCCCATTAAACTTTCATAGGCATATTTTCCTTCTTGATGCCATTCTACGTTGTACTTATAATTACTCGGGCCAACCCAAACACCGTTATCCTGCATTCCACCATAAATGTTATATGGTTTTTGATAATCTACGCTCACTGAATAAAACTGACTCACTCCGTGCGGATTGCATTTTATCCAATTGGCTCCGTCATCATACGAAATATTCAATCCTCCATCATTTCCGTTAACTAAATGACCTGGTTTTTTTGGATTTACCCATACAATATGATGATCCAAATGTACATTTTCCCGATTGATGGAAACAAAGGTTTTTCCGCCATCGTCCGACTTAATCAAAGGTACTCCTGAGATATAAAGTTTATCAGAATTGGAAGGATCTACAGAAATTCTTCCAAAATAATATCCGTAAGTATAAAAGAAATCATCAATAAAATCGGTATGTGTTTTTTTCCATGTTTTTCCGCCATCGATTGATTTATAGATTTCTGCACCAATTACTTCAGTTTCAAACAAGGCTTTATTAGCATCAGAAATAATGTTTTTTACTTCCTCCGGCAACATCTCGCCTTTACTAACCATGTTTTTAAGGTTTTGTGCACGATATTTCTCGGTAAGTCCGTGCTTTTTTAAAACGGTGTTGATTTCTTTATCAGAAATTTGCATAAAAACATCGCCCGGAACGCTAAACATGGTTGGCAAATTGTTTTTCTTTTCTTCATTTTTGGGTCGATTAAATTGATTATCTAAAACCGCATAAACAATTTGGTTATCAAAAGCAGCCAGACCAATTCTGCCCACACCTTCTCCGGTTGGAAAACCACTTTCTGAAGTAGAAATCAGCTTCCACGAATTTCCACCATCTTCACTTTTATAAATTCCGGAAGAAGATCCGTTTCCTAAAAAATTCCATGCTTTTCGGTCTTTCTTCCAAGCTGCAGCATATTGAATATTGAAATTTTTTGGCGAAACAGAAATATCAATTATTCCGGTTTCATCATCAATAAAAAGTGTTTGCTTCCATGAATTTCCGCCATCGGTTGATTTGTAAATTCCTCTTTCAGTATTTTTTGAATACAAATGTCCGGTCACGCCAACTACAATTTCATTGGAATTATTCGGATTAATTTCGATTTTTCCGATGTGATGACTGTCGGTCAAACCCATATTTTTCCAAGATTTTCCTTTATCAGAAGATTTTAAAATTCCGATTCCTGCATACGAAGAACGAGAGGCATTGTGTTCGCCGGTTCCTACCCAAATGGTTCCGGTTTTCCAATCTACGGCAATTTCTCCAATGTTTTGAGTAGGCGAAGAATCCATTACAGTTTCAAAACTCATTCCGTTGTTGTTGGAATACCAAAGTCCGCCCGATGCATAAGCCACATAAAATTCGATTGGATTATTGGGATTTACATCTACATCCACCACTCTTCCGCTCATGATGGTTGGTCCAACACTTTGAAAAGCAATGTTTTTTACAAAAGAATTTTCATTTGAAACAGTGGCATTTTGAGCCCATGAAAAGGAAACAAAAAAGAGAAGCCAAACAAAACCGACGCGTTTATTCCTCATTTGATTAATTTTAGTACGGAAAATTAGTCATAACTAAGCTGTTGACAAAATTTTATCGTTGAATTAACAGCAAATCGTTGTATTCTTGTTATTTTTGAAATTATTTAATTTACAATTTTCCTGATATGAAATACCATCCGATTGATCGAAATTTATACATAAAAAACCGAGCAAAATTTATCGCTCAGATGAAGCCAAACAGTGTGGCGATTTTTAATTCTAATGATAATTATCCGGTTAGTGCCGATACGACTTTGCCGTTTGCACAACACCGTGACATTTTATATTTGTCCGGCGTAGATCAAGAAGAAAGTATTTTGCTTTTGTTTCCCGATGCACCGTATGCTCACTTAAAAGAGATTTTATTTTTGAGAGAAACCAACAAACACATAGCCGTTTGGGAAGGCGAAAAACTCACTAAAGACCGTGCTTTTGAAGTTTCGGGTATTAAATCGGTGTATTGGTTGAGTGATTTTCATAAGATTTTGAAAGAAGTGATGGCTTATTCGGATACGATGTACATCAACACGAACGAACATTATCGTGCTTCGATTGAAACGGAAACCCGTGAGGCTCGTTTTACTAAATGGTGGAAAGAAAATTATCCGGCTCATAAAGTAGAAAAAAGCAATCCGATTTTGCAACGTTTGCGTTCGGTGAAAGAAAGTGAAGAAATTGACTTGTTGCAAAAAGCGTGTGATTTGACTGAAAAAGGTTTCCGCAGAGTGCTATCTTTTGTGAAGCCGAATGTGATGGAATATGAAATTGAAGCGGAATTTGCTCACGAATTCATCCGAAATCGTTCGAAAGGATTTGCCTATACACCGATTATTGCTTCTGGCAATAATGCGAATGTTTTACATTATATTGAAAACAATCAGCAATGTAAAGCTGGTGATTTGATTTTGTTGGATGTAGGTGCGGAGTATGCCAATTATTCAAGCGATATGACTAGAACGATTCCAGTCTCAGGCAAATTTAACGACCGTCAAAAGGCCGTTTATAATGCGGTTTTGAATGTAAAAAATGAAGCTACAAAATTATTAATTCCCGGAACTTTGTGGAAAGAGTATCATTTGGAAGTTGGTAAAATAATGACTTCCGAATTATTAAATTTAGGTCTGTTGGACAAAGCTGATGTGCAAAATGAAAACCCGGAATGGCCTGCTTATAAAAAATATTTTATGCACGGAACTTCTCATCATTTAGGATTGGACACGCACGATTACGGATTGTTGCACGAACCAATGCAAGCCAATATGGTTTTTACAGTTGAACCCGGTATTTATATTCCAAAAGAAGGTTTTGGTATTCGTTTGGAAGATGATGTGGTGATTCAAAAAAGTGGTGAGCCGTTTAATTTGATGCGGAATATTCCTATTGAGGTTGAGGAGATTGAATCTTTAATGAATGCTTAGTTTGGTTTAAAAGTTTAAAGGTTTAAGAGTTTAAAAGGCGACTTGCAGGAATGTGGGTCGTTTTTTTGTCTGCAAAGTTGTCATTCCGACGAAGGAGGAATCTCAAAATCTGAATAACTTTATGTGATTTCTCCTTCGTCGAAATGACACAAAATCTATTACAATTAATATATTCATATCAAAATTCCTTTTCTTAAAAATAGGATTTTTATTCCGTAATAATTTACTTTAATTTGATTAAGCCAAATTTTTTTTATGAGAACTATTGCTCTTGATGTGGAAAATAAAAATTACCTTTTCAATGAAAAATGTCCTCGGTAAATTATTTCACTATCAGATATGCGGATTATTTTAAACCAATAATCACTTGTTGGAAGATTAATTCCATTGTATTTTCCATCCCAACCGAAACTGTTTTTATCAAATGATTTAATGAATTTTCCGTATCGGTCATAAATTTCTACTTGAAATAGTTCTTGAAATTCAGAAAACTTAACTCGCCAATTATCATTAACTCCATCGCCATTTGGGGTGAAAAACTTTGGATAATTAAGTAAGTAAATTTTTTCTGCTATACCAACGCAGTTTGATTCATTTTTGATATAAATATTGTATTCTCCGGCTAGTACATTTTCAAAATAATTACTATTTTGGTATGTTATACCGTCTAAAGAATACCAGAAATTTTCATCGTTTGGCAAAACGGTAATCGTGTTATTGCTGTCTGTCCAATCTTCTGTTATAATATTTTCGATGGTTGGAGGTGTTGAAAATTGTATGACTAATTCCGTTATTTTATAACAAGAATTTTGTTCAGAATATATTCTGATAAAAATAGTTTGATTTGTTACTTGATAGTTTTGATAATTGATAATTGGGTTCAAATTTCCATTGGCATCCTCAAAAGAATTATGATAACTAAAATCAAAATCAGACTCTAATGCACCTGAAGGAAGGAAGAAATTGTTGTAATCAGAAAGATTGATAACTTCAAAAATATCCTCTTCATCCTCTATACAAAAAACAATTTTATGTTGATTGAGACTTGACCCCAAAAGATCTGAAATAATGATTGGAATGCGTTCACTTTCACATTCATTAATGGTTTGGCTCACATAATAAGTGTTTTCAGGAATAATTGCTGTGGAAGAAGTAATTGCATTTCCGCCTATCGAATCATAAAAGGTTATATTTTGTCCCGATATAGCTAAATCTGAAAGCATTAAATTTTCAACATAACAAGGTTGTAAAACATTAAAAATTGGAGGTGGGGGAACGAAAATGGTCATTATAACCGGTAATCTTTCTACATTAGGACAATTTTCAACAATGTTTTCATAATAATAAGTCTGCCCATCAACTACTTCAAAATCATCACTTAAAGGCGTTGAAGATACCATCGAACTATACCATTTTACATTTAATGCTTTTGGTTTGATGTCTGCAATTACAGGATTTGGTGTTGTACCGGAACAAAATTCGTAGGTGTCTTCAAACAAAGGTTCAATATCACAATTGGTGAGTTTTAAAACATATGCTCTTGTTTCATCAAAAAACCATCCGGTATCCGCTATTTCAAAAATATCTGTTGATAAAATATAATTAATAAATGGATGGGGGTCAAAATCGGTTTCTCTGCTAAAATAACCTCCTAACAGTATATTGTCTTCTGAATCAATATTTATTGCATTAAAACTTACACCATCTTCAATCGTGTTTTCAAATAATCGTTTATAATCAATCAATTCTCCACTTGAGTTTGCTTTCAATAATAATGCAGACGCATTTTCTACCTCTACAGTTGTGTCTACATTCTCGTAGAATAATTGATTATACTCTGACTTTATTGGCATAATCAATTCACCAATACTATTAAAATCAAAATCTAAAAGGCTTTGATCTCCAGGACCAAATAAAGGAATATCCCAAATGTGGTTTCTATTTGAGTCTACTTTAAACAAGACCGAATTATAACTTATGTCTGTGCTAGCAGGTAGATCACTTATAATTATATTGTTAAACGAAATAGAAAAAGCTTCAGTGTAATTGACTGAGAAGAAAATATTATCTGATGTATCGATTTTCATCTGAGAAACAGTATAATCCAACAAATCCATAATCCAATTTTCATCAAGATTAGGAAGCAACTTGAATATGAACTTTGATGTAGAATCTGCTTCTGATTGAACTTGGTCCAGGACTGTACTTCCATACCTAAAGCTATTTCGATAAAAACCTGTACAATAGATATTATTTTGGCTATCTACTTCAATTCCTGAAAAACCATTAAAAGAGCTACTATTTTGATTATCAAATTTCTTTTCCCAAATTGGTGTTAAGCTGTTGTCTAATTTGGTTATGTAACCCCATTCGACTAAATAAGCAATAAAAATATTATCACTATATAAAATAGTATGTCCAACCGCTATTATATTATTATTGTTGTCTAATTCAATATCATAGATTAAAGTATCTTCAAATAGGATAGTATCTATATAATTGCCTTGAGCATCTAATTTCAATACAAACCCATAATATTGATCTCTTGATAAACCTTCGTGGGTTGGTGAAAATATATTTTGAAAAACTGGATTTGGAGGATTTGGATCAAAATACAATGTTGAAACGGCGGGCATAACATATCCACTTATGAAAATATTTTCATTCTCATCTAACTTTATTGAATAAAACAAGTAAGTCCCCCCTACTCTCCAATTCTTCGCCCATACAACATTTTTATTTTCGTCTAATTTTACTAAAAAACCGGAAGTTAGAACACCTGTATTAAAAACTATTTCTTCCTGACCATCTCCAAAATCAGAATAACCACTATGTATTCCTATACTATAACTATCGTTACTACTGTTGGTAACCAAATTCCTTACCAAAGAACTAGGAACGTATTCATTTTGACCCACTACTCCTTTTGAAGTATATACCCAATCAAAGCCTTGTCCCAAAGATTGTAAGGGAAGAAGTAAAATTAAAAGCAATACTAAAAGTGCTTTTGATTGTAAATTAATAATATGTTTACAAAATGAAATCACAAGTAAATAGAATTGAAAACAATGAATTAACGAAAATACAAAAAAAAATCCTAAAAGACTTACTTTCTTGGCTTTAGAAAAGAGATGTAGTCGGGCTGCACTGGGAAATTATAAAATTAAAGAGTTGTGATATTCTGTTTTAATAAACTAATTTATTCATTTCAAATTGGATTTTCGTTCAGTTATAATTTACTTTGCCATACCAACTTGAAACCTGAAACTTGAAATCTAAAACAACCCTCTACAAAAACACCAAAATCAACTATACCGATGTTGGAAAAGGAACAGCCGTTATCTTATTACACGGCTTTTTAGAAAACCTTTCGATGTGGAACGCTTTTGTGGATGAATTTTCAAAGAAAAACCGTGTCCTTGCTATTGATTTGTTAGGCCATGGAGCTACAGAATGTTTAGGTTACATCCACACCATGGAAGATCAGGCGGATATGGTTCATCACGTTTTGCACGAGCTCAAAGTTAGGAAAGCGTTTTTTATTGGGCACTCGATGGGTGGTTATGTGGCATTGGCTTTCGCCGAATTGTATCCGGACAATGTAAAAGGATTGGTTTTGCTTAATTCGACTTCTCGTGCCGATAGTGAAGAACGTAAAATAAATCGAGATCGGGCAATTTTGGCAGTTAAACAAAATTATTCAGCTTTTATACGGATGTCGATTGCTAATTTATTTAGCGAAGATAATCGGGAACGCTTAGCCGATAAAATTGAAGAAGTTCGCAACGAAGCTTTAAAAACACCACTTCAAGGCATTGTCGCCGCATTGGAAGGCATGAAAATTCGCAACGACAGAGAGGTTTTGTTGCACTTTTCGCCTTATCCTATTCTTTTGATTTTAGGAAAAAAAGATGGCGTTTTAAATTACGACGATAGTCTTGAACAAATAGAAAATACTAAAGTGGAATTGGTTTCTTTTCCGGATGGACACATGAGTCACATTGAAAATGAAGCGGAATTGAAAACCGTTTTGCTACACTTTTTGAAAAAAATATAATTATTTTTAACCATATAAGTCGTATAAGCCTTTTTTGCGTAAACTTATTTGGTTATATTATTTTCTCCTCAAAAGGTAAATCAACATTCAAAATTTCATTTAACAACACAATTAATTCGGTTTTAAAATCATTCAAAACAGAATCGTCTACTAAATCGCTTACCAATTCTCGACCTTCTTTAATTTGAAAAGGCATGAAACCAGCTTTTAAATTTTTGAAGGAAATAATGCCGACTTCCAATTCTGTATTTGGAAATTCCGTTTGAACCATGAAAGCATAACACAACAATTGAATGATTTTATCGTATTTAATATCTTCGGTTAAGCCTTGCCAATGTTGAATGGCCAATCCGTTTTGTTCTACTTTTCCTGTTTTGTAGTCTATAATGCGAAGTTTACCATTTCTGAGTTCAATTCTGTCTACATTTCCTTTTATTTTGATAGGAAAAGGTAAACGCCCATCAGTCAACATTTGTTCGAAATTTTGCTCTAAAAAAAGCACTTTAACTGCATCACCATGTTCGAGCAAGCGTTTTTCGAGTTGAAGAAAATTAAAGACATTTCGCTTGGCCACTTCAAAAGCGAGTAGATTTTTGCCTTTGGTAATTTCGCCTTCTTTGTAAACGTATTTGAACTGTTTTAAAACTTCATCATTGGCCAATTGCAACATGTTTTCAATGGTAGAAACACTTAAAAAAACATTCAAATAGGGTTTATATAATTCTTCCAAAGCACCATGAATGATGGTTCCGAGTGTATTCACCGCAATATTTTCCTCCACCTCATCCACTTCAGAGATTCGCAAAATTCGTTGAAAATAAAACTGAATTGGATTTCGAATATAGGTTGTTAAAGTAGAAGGTGAAAATCCGTTTTCTGCCATTTCTTTCAATCGTTCCATTACCAAATCAGACTTTTCCACTTGAATGACTTCTCTGGCTTTTTCCGGCAAATAGGCATTGTAAATTTGGTGTGAAAGAATATGATTAGATTGTTTTTCCACTTCCAATTGCGTAATAAAACGGCTTTTTTCGCCTGCATCAATTCCTTCTGATTCTGTATTGTAAAGCAGGTATACATTTTTGGCTCTTTGCAATAAATGATAGAAATGATAGGTATAAATAGCATCTTTTTCTTTAAAAGTAGGCAAACCTAATTCTCGTTTAACATCTAACGGAATAAACGAATTTTGCGACTTACCAGCCGGGAAAACCCCTTCATTCATAGAAGTGATGATAACCGTTTCAAAATCGAGCACACGGCTTTCTAAAACACCCATAATCTGCAATCCTTGTAATGGTTCACCTTCAAAAGAAACTTCGGCTAAATCGATAATTTGTTTGTAAAGCGAAAATAAACCTTCAATAGAAGTAATATGATTGTGTTGTTGGCAATAAGTTGCTAGTTTATTAATCACTTTAAAAACTGCATACACAAAGCTATTGGTTAACTTATCACTGGTTACTTCACTTAACAAATAACTCCTAACTAGCAGTAAAATTGATGAAATTCTTTCTAAAACTGAAACTGGATTGGCTTCCCATCTTTGAAATAAAAGTGTAAAAAATTCATTTTCTGCTTCGCAAAACTCGAGTAATTTTGAATGAGTTATAAAAGTATAATTGTTTTCATTTATTTTCTTTACGACAGATTTTGCTTTCGCGAAAGGTTCTACGAGTGGATTTTGAAGCACTTCCAACACATCCTTATAATAGAAAACATAACTGGTTTGGCTTCGGTTAAATGCATTTTGATGCATTTTAAAAAGCTTAGAAACCAACAATTGTGCAGGATTGTTCTTTCCGGAATATCCCATCGTGATATTTAGATGTGAAACAGATTCCGGTAACGAATGCAAAAGCGGAACCAGCATGTTTTCTTCTCCTAAAACCACTGCAATATTTTCCAATTTTTGTTCGGAAGAAATGGATTCAATTATCTCACCAACCAACTTAGCTTGACCAATGGTTTTGGGCGTTCCCATGATTTGAATAGTCTTAGGTTGCTTGAATTCATTGAATAACCATTCGTAAGGGTTTGATTTGTAATGCGACCACGATTTTTTGATTTTTCTTGCAAATAAACCTGCATCGTGATAAGGATCATTGAGAAAAGTTTCTTCTACATCCCACAACACATCTGCTTTTTCAACTGAAAGTAGGTGCTGAAATATTTTTTCTTCAGCTTGATTTAAAGCATTAAATCCGGCAAAAATGATTTTATGATTAATGGAATTTGAGAAGTGATTCAAATTTTCGACTGCTTCTCGGTAAATTAAACCTTGATAACCAATTCCTTTAGAAAGTAAGTGTTTATAGAATGCATCATAATACAAAGGCATATTCTCCCAAAACAAGAGATAATTATCAATTAATTTTGTCTTGTCTTGTGGTTCAAGATTCCATCGTTTGATAGCTTCAATATCTTTTAAATACGAAAAGACGTGATTTGGTTCGAGTAAATACCTATCAATTTCATTAAAATCTTGCAACAATGTTTTCCCCCAATTAGAAAACTGTTCAAAAGGCTGCTGCTCTTTTTCGGTTAAACCGATGTAAACATTATAGAATTCGAATAACAATTCAACTGAATCTACCGAACGTATTCCGGCAATGTCTTGAATAAAGTCTTCGATACTGATAATTTTGGGAGCAAAACTGTTGTGTTGAATTTCATTTTTTAATTCTTCTAATAAAAAGACTTTTGCTCTTTTATTGGGAAGAACAACAACTAATTCCTCAATTGTAGCTGAATAATTAGTAACGATATGTTTTGCAAGTAACGATAAAAAAGAAATTGGCTTCATGTTATAAAAATAAAAAAACGCCCCGATAAATCGGAGCGTTTCTTCAATTATTTAAAAAGAAATTATTTTATAACAACAACTTCTGTTCTTCTGTTTTGAGCTCTACCTGCAGCTGTTTTGTTATCAGCAACTGGTTTAGATGGTCCAAATCCTTCAGACTCTAATCTTGAAGCGTCAACACCGTTAGCGATCAAGTAATCTTTAACAGCAGCCGCTCTTTCTTTAGAAAGTCTTTCGTTTGTTGCTAATGAACCTGTACTATCTGTATGTCCTTCAATTCTGAATCTTGAATGTGGATATTCGTTCATTACATTTTTGATAGAAGCTAAAGTTCCGAAAGAAACTTGTTTGATAGTAGATTTACCAGTATCAAATAAGATAGATTTAGCGAAATCATTTAATTGTTTAACAACTTCTTCCGATACTTCAGGACAACCGTTGTTAGCAACAGTACCTTTTACATCTGGACATCTGTCATCTTTATCAAGAACTCCGTCACCATCTCTATCTGGCCATGGACATCCTTTGTTTTCTTTTGGTCCTTTTTCGTTTGGACAAGAATCATCTTTATCAGCGATTCCATCTCCATCTGCATCTGGACATCCTTTTAATGTTTTTAAACCAGCAACTTCTGGACACTCATCATCTTTATTAGGAACTCCGTCTCCATCAGTATCAGGACAACCTTGGAATTCAGCTAAACCAAATTCGTTTGGACAAGCATCATCACCATCGATGATTCCGTCACCGTCTGTATCAGGACATCCGTTGAATTGTTTTAAACCAGCAACTTCAGGACAAGCATCGTCTTTGTCATAGATTCCATCACCATCTGTATCTTTACCACCAAATTTGAAAGTAAGACCAGCAAAGTGTTGTAAGTGAGATGGCATAACTGTTCTGTCATCCTCGAAAGAATGTTTGTAAGTAGATTTTACAGAAAGACCTACTACTTCTGAGAACCAAAAGTTAAATCCTAAACCTCCGTTTACTGTACCAGCACTGTTATCACCTAGGAAAGTGTAACCTCCACCAATGTGTAAAACAGGCTCAATAAATTTGAAGTAAGTACCAACACTATAATTGATGGTTCCATCAACTGCATAGTACATTTCGTCAATGTTAGTAACTACATAATCACCATTATTCATAGGTGATTTTTCAGATACAAATTTGTCAATCTTGTTAAAAGATCCTGTTACTCCAAAAGAGAAATTGTCTCCTACGTGTCTAGATACCGTTAAGTAAGATACAGAAGGAACAACATTCCAAAAATCTTTTGCGTTAAAATATTCAGAGAACTGATTTTTAACACTTTCGGCAGCACTAACTCTACCTCCGTCTACGGCATTCACTCCAAAAGAGATTGCCCATGGGTTATTACTATCCTGAGCCTGCGAACTTAGTCCGGCAAACATAAAGATAGCGATAACTAATTTGTTAAGATGTTTCATACTTGATTTGTTTTGATTACAATACATTGTTAATTGATGCAAAAATAAGATGTTTTCCGCTAACTACAAAACTTAATGTTAAAAATATTAATAAGAAAACTATATAACATTCAATAACCTACCCACTTGAGTAAATGCATCTATTGCAATATCTAGATGTTCTTTGTTATGAGCAGCAGAGAGTTGCACTCTAATTCTTGCCTTATCTTTTGGAACTACCGGAAAAAAGAAGCCAATTACATACACTCCTTTTTTTAACAATTCATCGGCCATTTGCTGTGATAATTTTGCATCATATAACATTACCGGAACAATAGCTGAATCTCCATCAATAATATCGAAACCCGCTTCTTTCATTCCTTTTTTAAAATAATTGGTATTCCATTCTAATTTATCGCGAAGCGTTGTGTCTTTTTCAAGCAATTCAAAAACTTTCAAAGAAGCTCCAACAATTGAAGGTGCCAAAGAATTTGAAAACAAATAAGGTCTTGAACGTTGTCGTAATAGTTCAATAATTTCTTTTTTAGCTGTGGTATAGCCTCCCATGGCTCCGCCTAACGCTTTTCCTAATGTTCCGGTAATAATATCTACACGGCCCATAACCCCTTTTGCTTCAAGTGTTCCTTTACCTGTTGCACCAATGAAACCGGCTGCGTGACATTCGTCTACCATTACCATCGCATCATATTTATCGGCTAAATCGCAAATTTTATCCAATGAAGCAACTATACCATCCATCGAAAAAACGCCATCGGTTACAATTAATTTGAAACGTCTTCCTTCTTGATTAGCTTTAATTAATTGTTGTTCCAACTCTACCATATTATTATTATCATAACGATAACGGGCTGCTTTACACAAACGAACACCATCAATAATAGAAGCGTGATTCAAACTATCCGAAATTATCGCATCTTCTTCGCCTAACAAAGGTTCAAAAACACCACCGTTTGCATCAAAAGCTGCAGCATACAAAATTGTGTCTTCGGTACCGTAGAATTCGGCAATTTTTTGTTCTAATTGTTTATGAATATCTTGAGTTCCGCAGATGAATCGCACAGACGACATTCCGAAACCATGCGAATCTAATGCATCTTTGGCTGCTTGAACCACTTCCGGATGAGAAGAAAGTCCTAAATAATTATTTGCACAAAAATTCAATACTTTTTCGCCAGTTGAAATGGTGATTTCAGCTCCTTGCGGTGAAGTAATGATGCGTTCTTTTTTAAACAATCCGTTTTGTTGAATTGTATCTAATTCGTTTTGTAAGTGTTGTTGTATTTTACCGTACATGTTGTTTTATTTTTTACAAAGTTACTATTTCCAATGTTTCGCCAATATAAACCAGTGCTTTTTTAACGACTTTAAAACCCATATTTTGCAAAGCAACTTCGTATATTTCTACTTGTTTATGATGTTTAGCAAGCGGATCTCCCGTTTTATAATCGAGAATCATTGCTTGATTTTGGCGATTAATTACAATTCTATCGGGTTTTACGATATTATCTTCCTTTCGTAAAATAATCTGCTCATTTAATATTTTATTCGATTCATCAAAAAAGATAGATAATTCCGGATGCAAACAAATTTGAGTAATAATAGACGAAACAGCGTCTTTTTGGCTTAAAGCAATAATTCCATTTTCTAATGCTTTGGTAACCGCCAAGTCAATGTCGTTTTTGGTTTTTATATAAGATAATATTTCGTGAATCACATTACCATATTCAATTGCTTTTTGTTGATGCGTTCCCCACATCAAGCTTTCACGTTGGGCAATTTTAATCGAATTTGGATTGAGATTTTTCTCCACCAAAGCAATCGGAATTAACTCTTGAACTTTTTTACTTTCAGTGGAAACTTTTTCAGCATTTCCCCATTCGTACACTTTTCTTTGCGAATCAAATAAATTATTGTCTTGCAAGAAAGTGAGAAAGAAAGTTGACATATTATTGGAAATAACTTCTCCTTTAGAAGTCAAATTCATACTTGAAATAATATGAAGTTGCTCTTCTGCTCTGGTTAATGCTACATAAAGAATATTGATGTTATCTAACAATTCTTCTTCCTTTTTTTGATGATAAACCGCTGCAGCCGATTCGCCAAATTCTTCAACGCTTTTATTGTTATCAATTAAAACTTTTGGCAATTCAATTAAATTAGATTCGGGTTCAATCCACAATTTATCTTTTGGTGAATTGGTATAGCTTTCTTCGGCAAACGGAAAAATAACCACCGGAAATTCTAATCCTTTTGATTTGTGAATGGTCATAATTCGAATAGCATTATTTCCTTCCGGCGATGGAATGCTAAATTTTGCACTATTATTATCCCAGTATTCTAAAAAATCTGAAATTCCGCTTTGGTTTTTAATATCTCTATCTAAAACCCTATCCAGAAAATCTTGGATATAAGCATTTGATTCTTTGGGTTTTATGAAAGTTCTGATGATAGTTTCAACCGCTTCATACAGCGATTTTTTTCTAATTTGTTGAAACGAAAAAGATAAATCTAACGAAGTTAACCAATTTTCTAAATCAATTTCCAAGTCAAATTCCATCCCTTTCGCCACAAAATCATGGGTTGGCATTTCTTGCTGAAGATTTTTTGCAACATAATATAAAAAATGTGCTTTTGATTCTTTATCGGCTCCGTTTTTCAAAAATCGCAACAGCGAAATAATTAAATTTACATCCGAAGAATTTTGCAACAATAGCGATTCAGACGAAACAATCGGAATACTTTTTTCGGTTAAAAAAGCAGCAATTTTAACTCCGGGATCTTTTTTTCGGGTCAGAATAACCAAATCCCGATACGAAAATCCTTTTGCTTTTAATTCTTCGATAGTTTGAAGAACGGCTTCTAAATACAAATCATCTTTTTCAATCTCTTCTTCCCATTCTGATTTGGATGGGATAAAAGAAAGCTTCACATAACCACCTTTTTTATCATTTTCCTTTTGACGGCTGTGATTTTCATACAAATCTTTATAATCCGGATGCTCAAAACTATTGGCCAAAAAGGCAAAAAACTGATTATTAAAATCGATAATTTGGCTATAACTTCGCCAGTTGGTATCTAAATGAAAAAGTTTTTTTTCGGGATTTATAAATGGATTTTCATCTTTGCTTAATTCGATAAACTGTTCCGCTTTTCCACCACGCCAACGATAAATCGATTGTTTTGGGTCGCCCACGATCATCAACGAACCTCTTTCTTGGTTCAAATCTTCGCTCGAAAGAGCATTATCTATCAACGGAACGAGATTTTCCCACTGCATTTGCGAAGTATCTTGAAATTCGTCAATAAAAAAATGTTTATACCGTTCGCCCATTCGTTCATAAATAAAAGGAGCCGGTTGATTTTGAATTTCGTTGTGAATGATAGCATTGAATTCTGAAATCGATAAAATATTTTGTTCTTCCTGAATTTTATCTAATTCTTGGCTCACACGATTTAGAAGTGATAAAGGTGTAATATTTTTTAAAAAAGCCAAATACAACATATATTCTTTGACAGAAGAATGTATTAAACTGAAAAAATCTAATAATTCTGTTGCAATTGAATCAACCGCCTCTTTTTGCAGATTTGGAATGGATTTGGAATAGCGATTTCCTTCCGTAAGATATTCTTCAATTTTGGCATTGTTGATGATTTCGCCTTGAGCAATTTTAGTAAAATAATTAAAAACTACACCTCTACTAAAAGATTTTGCATCTAACTGATTATAATTAATGAGTTGCATTGCTTTTTGCCCGGCTTCCAAACATTCTTTTTCTATTGATTTTATTTTTTCGAGCACATTTTTCTTCAAATCAATAAATTCCTGAATTTGCTTGTCTTTAAAGTGAACAATTTCGTTTCGGTTGTTTTCATTAGTCAACAATTTAGAAATTTCTTTGATATCTCGGGTTACATCCCACGATTTGTCGTCGTCTGTTTTTTCTAAAGTAAAATCGACCAATAAACGTGTGAGCATTTCATCATTTCCGGCTTGAGCAATAATGGCATCAATGGCTTCTTGCAAAAGATTATCGGTTTCTAGCGAGACTTCAAACGTAGAAGGCAAATTCAAATCGTGTGCAAACGTTCGGATTACTTTGTGCGTAAATTTATCAATCGTAGAAATATCAAAAGCGGCATAGTTGTGAATGATATTTCGAATAATTGATTTTGATTTTTGTTTAATTTCTTGAACTGACAATCCGGTTTCTGAAACAATTGCATTCATCACCGCCATTCCTTTCGAGTTTGGTTCTTCTGCGGCAAATTGCGATAATGTTTCAACTACTCGCGATTTCATTTCGCCAACGGCTTTGTTGGTAAATGTAATAGCCAAAATATTTTTATAGGCATCTTCTTTTTTGGATAATAGAATAATTTTTAAATATTCTTTAACCAAAGTAAAGGTTTTACCTGAACCGGCAGAGGCATCGTAAATTGAAAAAGCGGGTTTATTCAAGGCTATAATTTAAATTAATACAACAATAACGAAATAGAATTTCCTTTTCCAAAGTTAATTGATTAAATTTGAAGCTCATTATTGTTAAACGTAAAAAATATAATTATGTCATTTGAACTACCAAAATTACCTTATGCATACGATGCATTAGAACCACATATTGATGCCAGAACGATGGAAATTCATCATTCAAAACACCATGCTGCCTATACCAACAACCTAAATGCGGCTATTGAAGGAACAGACATGAATGGCAAAACAATTGAAAACATTTTAATTAATTTAGACAAAACCAATGCGGCTGTTCGTAATAACGGTGGTGGTTTTTATAATCACAATTTGTTTTGGACAGTAATGTCACCCAACGGTGGTGGCGAACCAACAGGAGAATTAGCCGAAGCGATCGAAAGAGACTTTGGAACCTTTGCAGAGTTTAAAGCTAAATTTTCTAAAGCTGGAGCAACTCAATTTGGATCAGGTTGGGCTTTTTTATGTGTAAAAGATGGTAAACTAGAAGTTTGCGGAACACCAAATCAAGACAATCCGTTAATGCCGGGTGTTGGTTGTGGTGGAACACCAATTCTTGCCATGGATGTTTGGGAACATGCTTATTATTTAAATTATCAAAACAGAAGACCAGACTATATTGAAGCTTTCTTTAATGTAATTAACTGGGAAGAAGTTTCCAGAAGATTTGCTACAGAAAAATAATAGAAAATCTATTAAATTAAAAAAAGCGACATTCTAACGAGTGTCGCTTTTTTTGTGGAAAAATAAAAAGGTGGAATTTCTTCCACCCTTTTGCCCCAAATCTACCATAAACTTAACCGTGCGTACTATGGTAATTACAAATGTACAACGGTTTTTAGTAAGAAACTATTGTCTGACAAAATAAATTTTAACAATTAGGGAATAAAGGGTGTATTGCATAATTATATGGGTTTTTTGATGGTTTATAAGTGTAATCCAAACTGATATAAAATAAAAAAGGTACGCATAGCGTACCCTTTTTGCCCCAAATCTACCATAAACTTAACCTACTAATGCTATGGTGAAACAAATGTATATTAACACCTTTTTGTTAACAAATAAATTAGATGAAATGCATCAAAAATCGTTAAAAGGTAAAAAATACTACATTTTAGTATGCTCTTGCGTCTTTCCCTTCATAGAAATTCATGAAAGCACGGTTTACAACGCGGTTTCCTCCAGGTGTTGGATAGTCGCCGGTGAAATACCAATCGCCCAAATGATTTGGACAAGCAACGTGCAAATTAGCTACAGTTTGAAAAATAATTTTTACCTCAGCTTTTGTATCAGATGAACTTAACATTTCAGCAATTTTATCCGAAACTTGCTGGTCGTTGAATGGTGCATAAATTTCTTTCACATAATTTACAATTTCACCGTCTTTAAATTTTTCTTGAAGTTTACACTTTTTATACACCTCATCAATAATATGGTATTGATTATTTTCTTTTAATAATTCTAAAACAGCTCTAAACGCAACTAATCCTTCTAATTTTGCCATATCGATTCCGTAACAATCCGGATAACGAATTTGCGGAGCCGATGAAACAATCACAATTCGTTTTGGGTTTAATCGATCCATCATTCGGATGATGCTTTTCTTTAAAGTAGTTCCACGAACAATACTATCATCAATAATCACCAAATTATCGGATGGATTTATCACACCATACGTTACATCATACACGTGAGCCACCAAATCATCTCTGCTGCTGTCTTCCGTAATAAATGTTCGCAACTTGACATCTTTAATCGCAACTTTTTCTGTTCTGATTTTAACGGAAAGAATTTCTTCTAATTTTTCCTTCGTTAATGTTTTTCGGTTGGTAAGAATGTATTTATTTTTTCGTTGATTCAGAAAATCCTGAGCGGCTTCTACCATACCATAAAAAGAAGTCTCAGCTGTGTTTGGAATATAGGAGAAAACTGTATTGTCTGTGTCATTATCAATCGCGTCTAAAACAGCAGGAAGTATCAATTTTCCTAACATTTTTCTTTCTCTGTAAATTTCGGCATCGCTTCCTCTGGAGAAATAAATGCGTTCAAAGGAACACGCTTTCTTTTCTAATGGTTCTAAAATTTCTTCTAGCGAAAAGCTTCCGTTCTTCTTGATAATCAATGCTTTTCCGGGATCTAATTCCTGTACTTTTTCGAAAGGCACATTGAAAACCGTTTGAATTACCGGTCTTTCCGATGCAACTACCACGATTTCATCATCTTCGTAAAAATACGCAGGACGAATTCCGGCAGGATCACGAAACACGAATGCATCACCATGACCTAATAAACCGGCCATAGCAAAACCACCGTCCCAATTTTTAGATGCTTTTCGTAAAATCTTAGCAATATCTAATTTTTCGGCAATCACGGGAGAAGCTTCTCGTTTGGATAAACCGTTATTTTTACATTCTTGGTATAAATCGGTTACTTCATCATCTAAGAAATGACCGATTTTTTCCATTACAGTAACGGTGTCGGCTAATTCTTTTGGGTGCTGCCCCAATTCGACTAAATTATCAAACAGCTCTTTTACATTGGTCATGTTGAAATTTCCGGCTACAATCAAATTTCGGTGCATCCAGTTATTTTGACGTAAAAACGGATGAACACTTTCGATGCTGTTTTTTCCGAAAGTTCCGTAGCGAACGTGACCTAAAAATAATTCACCTATATATGGAATGTTTTCTTTCTGCCAATCCACATCATTTTGAAATTCGGGATTGTTGGCTAAATCATCGTTTATTCGCTCATTAATTTGGGCAAAAATATCCTGAATGGGTTGCGATTTGTTAGAACGAACCCGACTGATGTAACGCTGACCGGGTTCTACATCAAATTTAATACTCGCAAAACCGGCTCCGTCTTGTCCGCGGTTGTGTTGCTTTTCCATCAAAAGATACATTTTTTGTATCCCGTAGAAAGCAGTTCCGTATTTGTCTTTGTAATATTGAAGCGGTTTTTTTAATCGTAAAAGGGCAATTCCACATTCGTGTTTGATTGCGTCACTCATCGTGTTGTAGTTATTAGTTGTGTGTTATTATTGGCCACGAATTTCACGAATTTTCACGAATTCTAAAATCTGTTTTTATGTTGATTTCACAAATTAAATTTAACTGAAAATCTTTAATTAAATTCGTGCTAATTTGTAAAATTTGTGGCTACCTTTTATAAAAAATGCCCCGAAATTTCGAGGCACAGTATTTTATTCTAATTCGATGTCAAATTGAGTTAAAGCTCTAAATTGTTTCAAGCGGTCATACACTTCTTCTTTTTCAAGGTCAAGCATTCGCTCGGTTCCAAATTTTTCTACACAGAAGGAGGCTAAGTTTGAACCATAAATAATGGCATTCTTCATATTGCCAAACGAAATGTTTTCGCTTTGAGCAATAAATCCTGAAAATCCACCTGCAAACGTATCGCCAGCTCCGGTTGGATCAAATACTTCTTCTAATGGTAAAGCAGGTGCAAAGAAAATTTCTTTTCCTTGGAATAACAGGGCTCCGTGTTCTCCTTTTTTAATTACTACATATTTTGGCCCCATGGTATGAATCTTCGCTGCGGCTTTCACCAAGGAATATTCACCTGATAATTGACGAGCTTCTTCATCGTTAATGGTGATTACATCCACACGTTTCATCACTTCATGTAATTCGGCTAACGCACAATCCATCCAGAAATTCATTGTATCCAAAACAACTAATTTAGGTTTAGAAGTCATTTGGTCTAACACACTGATTTGAACCATCGGGTGCAAGTTGCCTAACATTACTACATCTGAACCTTTGTATTCGGTTGGGACTTTTGGTTGAAAATCGGCCAATACATTTAGTTCTGTAACCAACGTATCTCTTGAATTCAAATCGTTGTGGTAACGACCACTCCAAAAGAACGTTTTACCGCCTTTTACGATTTCAATTCCGGAAATATCGATGTCTCTGTCAGATAATAAATCTAAATATTCTTGCGGAAAATCTTCTCCAACAACGGAAACAATCGCCGATTTTACATTAAAAAAAGAGGCCGACAAGCCAATAAATGTAGCCGCTCCGCCTAAAATTTTGTCTGTTTTTCCGAAAGGAGTTTCAATGGCATCAAAAGCAACCGTTCCTACGATGAGTAGTTTGTTCATGAGTTATGGTTTGAAATAAGGTGCAAAGATACGGTTTTTGTTTAAATGTTTAAATGGGTAGAAGTTTAAAAGTTTGTGAAAGTTTGGGTGCATTTATCCCCAAAAATAAATTTTTAAAATACAAAGCAAAACAGAATAACTTTTAGAATAACAAATAGTTTTTCGGTTTAGTCGTTTCAAGTTATTGCGTAAAGTGAGGTTATTTCGTTCGATTTGATTAGTTCCAAACCTTTTGACACAATGAATAGTTTTTGCTATAATCGATTTATAATGTCTTAAACCATCAGTGTAAATTCGTTTGGCTTTGGAAAGTAGTAGCGTATTGATTACCGTACCAAGTGTTCGTAATGTTCTTTTGCCGATTGCAAAACTGACAACTTTTTTTGTTTTTCTTTGCAAAGCATATACTATCCAAATTTGTCGAGACTTACTACTAATAAAACTTCGCATTTCATCTACTTCATAAATCTTACCTGATGAGATTGGAGGTGCTTTGATCGATTTTGCAATTGAAATGATTCGCTTTAAAACGGTTGTGGTTGAAATACTTAGAATTCTACCTGTACTTCTAATACCGACACCTTCTTTAATTAGCTGCATAATTGAAGTATTTATATTTTTGCAATAAGCTTTGTTGGTATAATAATCAATACTTCTTGTCTTGCAACTTTTACAAAAATATTGTTGCTTTCTATTCTTTTTAAAACCATTTTTAATAATCTTTTTTGATCTACAATTAGGACAAGTTCCAGTATCACTAACTTTATAACACGTGGTGTCACTTTTCTTCATTACATTCGTTTTAAGCGATTTTCAAATGTAAAAAAGACGAACAGTATCGTTCGTCTTTTTGTTTTAATTTTTGTTTATAAATTGATTTACAAATGGTTAAATTGTAAATTTTGGAGCATCACTAACTTTGGAACATTACCGAGCATGGTATAAAAACCCGTGTAAAATAAAAGGCAAACTTTACGCTTGCCTTTTGGGTTTAAATTGAATTTTGGTACATCACTAATTTGGAGCATTACCTAGTCTATTTTTAAACATTGGAGATAATTCTTGTGATGTTTTGATTAAATAAGTTCTTAAATTTTTTTTGTCTTTTATTCCTTTATACCCTAAATAAAAATCTTTTGGATTATTTGTATTCACATAAACAATAACAGGGTCGCCTTCATTTGTTAAAAAATCCCCTTCTTTATAGATAAACTTTTCATATTTTACACTATCATGTATAATTGTAAATGTTACATGATAATAAGATTTTCTTGCATAAGCAAGACCTTTTTCAATTTTATTAACATATCCTTGTTTTTCGATATAGTCATCTTCTTTTATTTTTTCGAGACTTTTATCTTTTTCTTTGTTTTTACAGGAAATAGTAAAAATAATTATAATAATAAAATATTTAAATTTCATAAATCTATAAGTTTTTTAATAATCTGAAATCCATTCCCATATGTGTCCTCCAAGTTCCCCTACCTTTAAACTTACCAATGTACATATGCTTATAAGCTTTTTCAAATTGATGATATGATGTAGTTGAATTTCTAATTTCGTCTATTGCAGCTTCATTAATTCCCAGACGTTTTGCCAATCGCATTTTTATCGATGGAAGTGTATTTGATAGCCTACCCTTGGTATTTAGTGCTTTAACATTTGGTGCATCCATACCTGGCATTAATTCAAAATACGCCATAAAATTCATCATTCTCGCAGAATCTTGACCTCCTCTATATTTTATTCCATTCGCTGCATTTATTGGTTTGTATTCTCCTGCCTCTTCTCTCCTTAATAAAAGTCTTGATATTGGGTCGTTTGTTCCATGTCCAAGAATTAAATCTCTTTTTCTAAAATCAGCCCTATTATAAAGATAGTTTGTGTTACCCATATAGTATGCTATTTCATTTTTGGTTCTGAGCAAAGTGCCTTCATTCACTTTGCCTCCAACAACAGTGAGACCTGTAAGTGGCATCCCATCGTTATATTGGCTCATAAAAGCAATATCTTCTTTTACAAAACTAGAAATCTGTTCCATCGAAGCATTCTGGTTACTTTGTAGAAAAGCATATATTCTTTGAATTTCATCTTTATCTGTTGTTTTATGTCCTCCATCAACTTCCTCCCATAAACCAGTTGGGTCAGAAAACAGTACAGGATTATTATAACCAAACCTGTAAGGTGTCAAATCTGCGTCACCTTCTGCCATTACATCCATTGATATAAATCTGGAAATAGCAGGGTCATATTGTCGCATATCCATTGCGTACATATTAAGCCCCAGCTCATCTTGGAATTCAACACCATTATACTTATACTTATAAGCCTCTACAAACCTTCATTATATTGATAAGAACGTTCAAACTTCACCACCAATCATAATTCAAATATAAGATTTTTAAGTAAAAAAAAGTAGGTTTTATTGTTGTTTTTTGGTAAACTTAATCAGTATTTCTATAATCTTTGATGTAGGAGAATTTCTCATTATCAAAACTATACATTTGGTGGCTTTATTCGCTCTAACTGGGAAAGCCATAAACATCACTATAACCAACAAAATAAAGACTAAAATGATTATTAAATTGTTCATTTTTACATGTTTTAAAATTAAAAAGTGACCAAAGTAACTAATTCAAAAAGTTTTAAATCGGACATCAAGAATGCTCCTTTTTAAAAAACAGAAAACACCAAATCAATTAGTTATGAAATGGTGTTGAATTTGTGAAAATAAAGAATGTTGTAATGACGGGGTTTCTATTGGTGACAAATCGTGGAAAAATTATTTTGTCCTTTTATTCTATATTACTAGTTAAAACATCTATTTATGAATTTAACACTGGTTAACTAATACTTAAAACAAAGCCTATCATTTTTATTTTGATAGGCTCGTTATTAGGTTTTTCATAACTCTAGTTTAAAAACATAATTGATATAATTCAGGAGAAACCTTCTTAAAAATTGACTTTGATAAACTCATTTGCATTTCAATCTCTGAACTGTAATAAGCACTATTAAACATCCCTAGAATTGCTAAAACCCCATCATTTTTTAATCTTTTCGCTCCATAGTAAAAATCAAATACTGCTACGGATATTGGTGGTGCAATTACCTTCTTTCCGTTCATTACTCCATTTACTCTCATTGGTAAAAATTCGTGTTTTTCAAATATTTCTAAGGCACTTAAAAATTTAATTTCATCATTTGATAATCCGTACTCCTTCTTTAACTGCTTTGAACAAATTACATTCACTGCATTAGTTGTTGATGCATCAGATTTTTTTCTGGTATTGTAACCAAATTTTCGTTTTTGTTTTTTCATATAATCTAAATTTAAAATTGTTACTTGTTTATAAAGGGAAATATCTATTTATCAATTCCCGTTGTTCTTCGCTATTGGCTTTAATATATTTCTGTGTGGTTCCAGGCCACTTATGCCCTGCAAGTTCCTGAACGTGTTCCAATGCCAGTTTTTTATCGTTTAACCAGTTGCAGATGACACTCATTCGGATGGTTTGGGGACAAAGCTTCTTATCTGGAAATAATCCCTTTAAAGGCTCTAAAATGGCTTGAATACTATCTACTGCCATCGGTTTCCCAAGTTTGCTTAGAATTAGCCTTTCTGTACTGGTGCGTAAAAGTTGTGGTCTTATCTCATGGATATATTTTGAAAATAAAATCATTTGCTTATTTACCAGTTCTAGGGTTCTTCGGTTGAGGTTGGAAGAGGCTTTTATATAAATTGTTCCATTATCCAAATCAATATCTTTCACGTCTAATTTTATAATTTCTTCACTAGCTAAACCCTGATAAATAAGCAAGGATATTACTATTGCATTTCGAGTATCAATGTACTGGTATCGGTTTTCTCTATTCAAGAGCAATTGTAGTTCGCTGTTGGTAAATAAATCTTGAATCTGTAACGATTGGTTGCGATTAACTTTTACATTCAATCGTTTACATGGGTGGTCGGTTCGGTAGCCAATCATTACCAAATAATCATAATACTTTTTAATTGCCGATAATATGGTAACTCGGTATTGTGGGTTGGCTTGCTTTTGACTAATTTCATCCATACAACTAACAATATTTTGATATTTAAACCGCTTCGCCTTTGGATTGAGTAAAAGAAAATGATTGATGGCAAATAGATAACTTTTGGTTGTTTGAGGGGTGTATTGTTCCAATAAGAATTGCTCTAAAGTTTGCTTTTTCATTGGTTAAGATTTAAAAGTTTGTTACTGGTTTTCGTTTCTTGTTTTTGATAGCATAGATATAAGCCGTATTTATTTCTTGATGACCTAAAAAACGCCTTATAAACTCAATTCCTGCGTTGTTATCGGCAAGGTGGCTCGCTATGCTATGACGAAGACAATGAAGCGTTATTTCAAGCTTAATGAGTTCTTGGTTATTAGTGACCTCAATCATTTTCTTTAGTGTTTCGTTGAGGTGTTCACCACTCATTCGGTTGCCTTTGGAATTGATAAAAAAAGCTTCTTGGATTTCACTACTATTTAAAAGCCTTCTTGGTCGCTCCTCCAAGATGTATTTTTTTATATAGTCTATCATGGTATTGCTTACTGGTATGGTTCGTCTTTTGCTTCCTTTTCCTTTTCTCACAATTAATTCACCACTACTCAAAAAAACATCCTTTACGCTGAGTTGTTCCAATTCACACCTTCTTAATCCACATCCATAAGCTACAGATAACAAAGCCCGCTCTAAATCATTTTGACAATGAGCATAAACCATTTTAATCTGTTCCACACTTAAAAAATTTCTGCTCTTAGAAAATCCATCGCTATAACTTGGAATATAAAACCCTGTATCGATTACTTTACTCTCTAGTAGATTTTGCATAAAAAGTCCTAAAACGTATAAATGTGATTTGATGGTTTTTTCGGCAAGTGTTCCCTCTCTTCTTTGGTTTGGTCTTTCAATCAGGTATTCAAAATAACTAACCATTTCTTTACTGGTAACTTCTTTGATATTAGTAACTCCTTTAACCTCCAACCAAACAAGGAACTCAATAACCGCCCCTTTATTCATAGTGCCTTTTCCTTGCTTGTAGTTTCTCACTTTTACATAACTTTCAAATTCTTTAAGTAGCTTTTGAAATACTGGTGTTTGAATTGTTTTTTTCATCTTTTTGGATTGTCAATGTTTATTTCTTGCACGAATTTTGAAAACACCGAACGCTAGCATTATATACCCTGATACTATTGGTCTGTGGCGTTCTTTTTGTGTTCCTTAGAGTTCTTTTAATTGTTTGTTGAGGTCTTCTCTAATTTTGCTACGGAGCTTTTCAAGATTATCCCAGTAAACAATTACATACTTAAACCCTTTATTTATTGAGCCTTCCACGACTTGAATGTATTCCAACTCTTGTAGGGTGGTGAAGTACTTAAAATT
Source organism: Flavobacterium sp. T50_26 (assembly GCF_057652995.1). NCBI lineage: Bacteria > Pseudomonadati > Bacteroidota > Flavobacteriia > Flavobacteriales > Flavobacteriaceae > Flavobacterium > Flavobacterium sp. T50_26. The sequence goes on along the minus strand of NZ_JBYFCC010000013.1, from coordinate 38,063 downwards.
TGTTGTTTTGCTGATATTAATCTCTTGTCGGATTTCCCTAGCCGTGAACCTGTGGGTAGTACCTTTAGTTTGCTTCTTAACATACTGTTTCATTTTCTCAAAGAACTGTCTAGTACTGCCGTCTAACTCGTCAACTTTTATCATAATGGCACTAAAGAAAATTTCAACGGCTTTTTCTATATCGGCTTTGGTGGTTACAAGTCTTCCTTTACTATCTGTCTTTCGTTGGTATTGGTGAAGGATTGTAATCTGTGAAACAAAGTTTTGAAATTGGCTGTTAAGTCTTCTAAGCATCTTGGCTTCGAGTGGTAACATAAGTTTATCAGCAAAAGGATTTACTACCTCATAACTCTTTAAAACACGCATACAGTTTCTAAGTAATTGCTTGGCTTGTTGTTCCTTTTCTTTATCGGTTACACCTGCAATTTTTTTGTTTTGAGCTTGAATAATTTTAAGTGTTTGCTCTTGGCTTTCATCCACTCCAACCACCACCGAACGGCTTATATTGTCATAATAAACTTCTGCTTTTGTGGTGGCTACAAGGCTTGCAAAATGAGCTTTCACTTGTTTTAATTTCCCTCTGTTTTGCCCAAAAATATCTTTAACCACTGTGGAACTGGTAAGGAATTTAGCGGATTGCATTTCACGAAAAGCAAATTGGGCTTCTTCATCCAATCCCTCAAAATCCTGAATCAAAATAAGTTTGTTGGTTAACTCTTTTTCTTTATAATGATAAAGTGATTTTTTGGTAATTCTAGTGGTATTCATTACGTCTTCCTGTGGCATACATTCCGCAATTGAATTCAGTAAATGGCTTTTACCTTCACCCGATGTTCCTTGAATAAGTGCATGGAGTAAATACGGCATTTTATAACCTGATGCAATCACAAAAAGCAACATTCTATTATCTTGTTCCCCAATAATTCCAGTTTGCTCCAGTAGCTTATCAATGTTTTCCAGTAGTTGAGCTTTAGACAAAAATTCAACTGCTTTTTCCGATGCTTTGGGTGTTAATTCCTTTACGGAATATTGCTCTGCAATTGGGTTGATTTCCGCTTCAAAAAGTGCATCTCGGTAGGTCTCCAATAAATTGGTCAATTGAGTTAAATCATCTTCCAAAGTATCATAATCTAATCCTTGTTTTTCCGATAATTCTTTGCACTGGTATTGCACGTGAGTAAACTCAAATAAGTCTATTTTCAAACGGTGTTTTCTACCTGTGGAATCAATTATTTGCAAACTTATTTTCATGTTTTGCATATCCATCGATAACCTTCCGATGACCAAATAAGTACCTACGTTACCTTCAAAGCTTATCTTATAATCATTAAGGATTTTTAAACCCTCTTTTGGTTTTTGAATAGTGGTGTAACTGTTTATAAATTCTGCCACTCCTTCCGTTCCGTATTTCAACCATGTATCATTGAGATTGTCACCGTCTGGAAGTTCTACCAGTGCAACTGGAATCTGTGGTTTTATCTGTTGTATTGTTTGTTGAATTGCTTCCATTAATTAACGTTTTACGATTATAATTTCTTCTAAATTTTCCAGTTCTGCGATGGCTTCCAAATGTTGAGGTAATAATTTCCCATTATGTAGAGCCAAAACCGCTTCTTTATTTTCCAAAGCTTTGCTTTGCAAAAGGCTTGCACCATCTAGCACCGTTGGAACTATAAAAAGTCTTTTGGTGTTCGGATTTGGATAACAGGGATATAATCCTTTTTCATTTAGATATTCCTCTTTGGGTGTTTCCAGTTTAAAGCGAATGGCAAAAAAATTAACTACATGGTTTTGTTTATCCATCAATGGAAAAATGATTGCATATCGCCCGAAAACGGTATAAGCGGTAAGGTCTTCTTGCTTTACACCCGCTTCACTTTTGGTAAGTAAACCCAAATTTTCAAAATGGTCTTTAATTTCCTGTGTTTGTCGGTGGTGAAACTGACCAGAATTAAAACCAATCCTAAGCTCTGTATAATCCAAACCTATACTCTTTAAGTATAATTTGGGGTCAATGGCTTTTGCCGAACGGATTCCCGTTTCAAATGACTTATATAAATCGTTTAAATCTCTCATATCCTTGTTTTTAAAACCTCATTTTTAGGCATAGGTTATGCCGTTCGGGTGTTTTGTCCCAAATTTAGTTGTGTGAATTAATTGTTTGATTTTCGAGCTTATTGTTCAGCTACACAATTTGCTCTTTTTTAGCTGAAACCATTCTTTAGCTTTCAGAATGGCGAAAAAGTCTTGCAAGAATTTTTCTAGTGGATTTCCTTTGGCAAAGATAGATTCAATTTCCCGAATTTGCAAATTCGAAAAATCGTAACTACTTGATTTTGATAAATATAAAACAATATTTTCTTTTTTTGAGCAAATATAAAACAAGCTTTTCTTTTCATTTTTTTAAGTAACTGTTAATCATTATTTTAATGAAAAAGTCACTTTTTAGTTTTATACCAATTTTTCGATTGTTAATTTTTTGTTAATTTTTTAAATGCCCTTTAAAGAGCAACCTAAACACTAAGGTAAAGGTTGCTTATTTCAGATTCTCTAATCCCTAAATATATCTTGGTGGTTGTTACCGATGTATGGTTAAATAATTGAGAAAGCAATAATAAAGCTTGGTCACTGTACTTGTTTACTTCCCATACACGTCTCCCTAGTGTTTTTCTCATAAAGTGACTGGAATACTGACCCTTTATTTTATAGGTTGAGAAAAGTTCTTTGAGTTTACTATTCACATATTGAACGCTAAAAGGTTTATCACCGAATCGGTTTACAAACATCAAATCATTTTCGTTAGCTTCCATTTGAATAAACAAACGGTTTATGATTTTTTGTAGTTCTGGATTGATTGTAACTTTTCTAGTCTTTTTAGTTTTCTTCTCAACGATGGTAAAATAATCTTGGTTTAAAATCTGATTCCAACGTAATTGGAGCAAATCGGAAATTCTAAGACCAATATAACTACCTGTTGCAATGAGCAACGCAAATTTTAATTCGTTATCTCTCTCCAGTTTTAAAACTAGGCTTTGCATCTTTTCCCACTCTAAAAAATCCGATGTTGTTTTTTGTCCTTTAAGTGCCATTTTTTACGATTTTAGTTTCACTTTTATTACTTTATTATACTTTCTGAAAGTGGTCGTTTTTCCAACCTTTGTAAACCCTTGATTTTACTGGGTTATTTCACTTCGTATTGAAAGTGAAACAAAGATAATATCCTGGAAATCAATAAACAAGAAAAAATAAGAAAATCCTGGCAAATAATTTTTACGGCATAAAAAAACGAAGCATTTGCCTCGTTTTATTTTATCCTATTATCATTTGCTTTTTATAACTGGTACTACCACATGTACAACCAGTGAAGCTACACTTTTGACAAGTTATTTTATTACATTTTGAACATTGTTTGGCTCGGTCTCCTTTTTTGGTGTTTCCACATGAGCAACTTGGTATTTTATCCATAGTTAAGTATTTAATTGGTGAAAAATAAAATGCTAATGATTATTAAAACTACCATGTGAAAACCAACAATATAAGTGTATGGCTTTTCCTCTTTATTCTTTTGGTCAAATGCTCCCTTGAAATCTATTTCATTTATTGCATTAAATTTCTGCTCTTGATGAGGTAGAATAAATTTAACAAAAATGATTACCGAACCAATGCATAAAAGCCAAACATAAAACCAGTAACTGGTATCGGGGATTTTCATTATCCTTTGAGCTAGTACTCCAACTGCAAAGGGAAAAACAAGATAGAAAAAATGTTTTGCGTTCATTTAGATAGTTTATAATTGCGTTACTGTTCCCTGTAAAACAACGGAATCATCATTTAGAACATATTCACCGTTATAGTTGCGATGTACTTTATATGTTACTTCCTGTGCGTTTGTTCCAACTATAAATTCGATGAGGTCATAAGGTTGAATAGTAGAATTTAGTTGTAGTTGATATTCAATTTTGGGGTGACCAACCTCATAATCTGAAATCGTAGTAAAAGAATTCAAATGTTGGTATAAAATTATCTTTATTTGATTTGGTAATTCGTTGTTGGTTGGTGCGATAAGTCTAAGGCAAACACGGGATTCATTTTTAACCACTGCGTACCATTTTTGATTTGTGTAAGTGGTGTTATTATAATTTATAGTTCTAAATTTCCAATAGACATCATCAGTCGGGTCGTCTGGAGTACCACCATTGTAATTATATGACCCAAAAACAGGTTTGCCTAAAAAATCTGAATTCGGGTCTTCGCTCACAATTGCGTAATCAATAGTTGGATTATCTGGTTGAACTGTTGGAGTGGCAATAAATTGTATATCAAATTGAGAGCTTTCTAATCCTGTTGGTGTTGGAGGGTTTTCATTGCTATTGTCACTGGAACAAGAACCGAGCGAGAAAAATAAAAAGCTCATGGATAATGAAAATAGTTTTCTATTCATTTTTTAAAATATTATTTGGTAATTAAATTGATTTAGCTCCACCAGTTCGGTAGTTAGGATTCATTTTTCTAGCGGTTAAAAGTGCACTGGAGGCATTGCTAGCAAAAACTCGGGTTTGAGTTTTAAGTCCACCGCCTTTAGGGTAAAGGTCAACAATCCATTCTTTCATAATTGCGTATTAGATAAGCAAATATACAAAATTGCGGGTAAAAACCCGCAACAAAATATAGCTTTTATTTATAAAGCCACTGCATTTTTGTAATACAATATGCAAAAAGAGCTTGACGATATTAAAAAAGAATTGGTGAACCGAATACGAATAGTTTTCGTGCGGGATTTTGATGGTAATAACCGAAAGTTTGCCAAAAAGGTTGGATGCAATGAAAAAACTATAAGGATGTTGTTTGGTGATAATCAAGGAATGACTATAAACCTTTTATTCAAAATTTGTTCAGCAATAGATATTACACCTAGTGAACTACTAAACGGGTTGGAATTAAAAAAAGAGAGTTAACCTCTCTTTTCTTTAATTAAATCGATGATTTCCTGAGCTTGTTTTTTGCTGACTTTTCCCAAATCAATTGTGATTGGAAGTTTAGCTTTTGTCTCTGGTAGAGCCAGTAAAATTTTGATTTGTTTAACGGTTAATTTTAGTTTCATAATTCTCTTTATTAATAAATAGCACCAGTAGAGACTTCTATTTTTTTTACTGAAAAATTTTTGAAAAATTTTTTTAACCTATCTGAATGTGAGCAACATCAATTAAAAATTAACTGCTTTGTAAGACGGGATACGCCAAATCAAGTCAACCTAAAATCTAAATATTCTAATCAAACAGGGGGGTAGGGGTGGTAGTCAATCTATCTTAAAACTCAATTGCACCTGTAAAACATGGCGTTAGCGAAGTATTTCGAATTAATAGAACGTGCTAATCATAAGGCAAATGAATAATAAAAATGGCAGTTTATCAGCTATTTCAAGGCAATTATTGAGTGCTTTTTAACTTATTGGATAACATGAGGTAATCAAATTATACTAGCGAGGCAATTATTCAATGGCAGGTACGCAATTTAAAAGTTCTCTCATTATAAGATTATATATTAGATTAAATAATAAGAAAAATAATAGTTATATAATAGTATTTGTATTATAAGGTAATTATAAAATTACCTCGCTACTAAATGTATTTTTAAGTGTTCTATTTTTTTTCTTTTCAAAGTATAATCCAACTTAAATAGGTTTACAACCAGAGACACGAGGCAACTTTTAAATTGCCTAGCTAAGGTTATTAAATAAAATTGGAAAAACTATTCCAAGAAACTTGACTTATTCAACTAGTTTTCGTATAATAAACAAAACAGTTTTATAAAGGGGTTTGCTGACGGGTTGCAATCGTCAGCTTCCGTTACCCCAACAAAAAAAAACGGAGCATAAATAATCGCCAAATTGGTGAAAGAGAATAACGGAATATCTTAAATGAAATTTACTTCCTTGAATGATGCTTTTGAAAAAGGCTTCATCAAATCATTACCATGTCTAACTAGACTTGATTTAACAGCCAATGAAATAAAAATTATTGAATTGGTTTTATCCTTTACAAGAAACGGTAACGCTTTTTACATGAATTATACTGACATAGCAGAAAATTTGGTGCTAAACAATACACCAAGCAAAGCTAAAATAGTTGGCAATATCATAAAAAGCCTTAAAAAGAAAGGCTACATTACAACAAACCAAATACATAATTATAATGGTAAAAATGGCGGGTCATCAACGGTAATAACCGTTAATGAAAACTTTTTGGAACAACTACTTTTAGCGGTTTTCAATACTGAATTACCAAGCGTTGTAGAAAAAGAAAACACAGCTGTAGAACCTGTTTTAACAGCCAATAAAGAACCAACAAACCCCAATCAGGAATTTCTTGATGAATTGGAAGAAATGGACTTACAACAAACGGCTGTTGCTTTTGATGAGGTTATACCAATCTTTCAAGATAGTAAACCAGAGCAAAATGAACTTAGTGATAGAATACCAGAGTTTGAAATTTTGGAACTGGATTTATCACCAATGGATGAGGTAGGGTTTACATCTCATTTGAAAAAAGTTATTAGATTAGATTTCATGAGTTCATTAAAACTATCTCTACAAATGCTAATTGATAATCGTCAAAAATGGGAACTTGGCAAACTTAAAGAAGGTTTAACCCATTTGATTGATGAACAAAAAAATAGAATGGTGATGAAAACCTAATTGACCAAATAGTACATTTGATAAAGCAATTTTTTAAATCTAAAAAGGCAAACGATTACGCTTGCCTTTTGGGTTTAGATTTTATTTTAGGAGTGATTTATAAATGGTTAAATTGTGATTTTTGGAGCATCACTAACTTTGGAACATAACCAATTACTTACTCTATTTTCTGTTTAGCTTTGAATAATTTAAAGTTTCAATTAACTTACCTTTTCTATAATGTTCTAAAATTAAACTCCCTTTGTGTTTTGAAATAGAATCACCTACTTTAAAATAATTTTCCCATTCCGCTTCTACTTGAAACTCACATTTATTTGTTTTTAAAATCATTATGTTATGATTCATTTTTTGTCTATAAATAGAATCAACCTTGCCTGAACAATTATCATCAATTACATAATCCAAATATCTTTCTTTAGCTGTTCTTTTGTCAGAAATATAGTCAAAAAAAACATATCCAAACAAAAAAATCATAGGAATTGCCATAACCGATACTACGATTATTTTTTCTCTTCTGCTTATGTTACAGTTTTTCATTTTTATAATGTTTTTGTAGTGCCAAATGAATACATAACGCCAGCACCCCAACTACCGCCTGGCCCCATTCCTGATTGTTCAACTTTATAACCATTTCTCGTTTTCCCAAAATTAGCTGGATTCATTTTGTCAGTTGCATGTAAGCTATTGTCTATAGAACCTCCAGCAGTCCAAGAAGCATCAAAAACAGGTGTACTGCCTCCACCTGTAATACTACTTGATGTGCCTGAGAAGTCGTCTGTAACAAATTGGTTATCTCCCGATGGGTTTATTTTGCCTGCTGATAATCCTGTAAATAAACCTATGCCCATATTACCGTTAAAATTAATAAAGAAATCTGTATTTCCTACTGAGTCATTTACTAAACCTATTTGAACCCCAAAACCACCGATCAAGGCACCATCAAATCCTAATGAGACAAAACTACCTCCTGTTTGTTTTGGTTTAAAAACAGAACCTGCTTTATTATTAAAAGTTTTATTAGAATTTGTAGATAAAGTCTCTCCATCCTTCGTTACAGAACCATCGCTATTTAATTTTACTTCATCAAGAATTTCATTTCCTTGCATAGATTTAACAACAAGACTTTCGCCTTTATAAGCATCTTCACTTCCGTAAAATTCTTTCGCAGTTTCTTTACTTGTAACCCTTTCATCGTATTTGTAAGTATCTCCATCTTTGACCCAATCATCTCCCGCTATTGCCTGCATTCCATCAGGGTCAATAAAATAAACAGGATTGTTATAAGCGTAATTATATGGATTCCATCGTCGCGAATTCTCCGCCAAAGGGTCAATATTCATCCACCTACCAATCGCAGGGTCATAATTTCTAGCTCCGTAGTCGTAAAAGTTAAGCCCCAACTCATCTTGCCACTCCTTCCCATTATACTTATAATCATAAACCGTTTCATTAGTCGGAGTAATCACAATACCACCTGTGCTTTCTAACTTTTCATACGATTTTTTGGTCATATTATAATTTCGGTGCTTTAAACCAAAAGGATAATAGTTGTTTTCTTCTAAAATGGTAAGAACGTTGGTGGCTGGGTCTTTGGTATAACTCAACCGGATATTGCCAAGGTGGTCTGTGTAATTATAAATATAACGAAAAACTCCCGTAGTACTAGGTGAACCATTTGAACGTTCTCCTGTTACATCCTTTACATATCCTTCGGCATGGGGAAAGAATTCTAACGTATTGTTGAGATACTGAAAACCACTTAAATAATCGGTCGTTTGAACAGATGTGCCTTCCGTTACAATCTTTCTAACCTTTACACCACTGGCGTTGTAAATATATTGAATATTTCCTGACGTTCCAAAGGTGATTTGGGTGGGTAAGTTTAAATGATTGTATTTAATTAATGTAATCCCCTTGTTTTTGTCTACCGTCATGTTGCCATAGGCATCGTAAGAATAATCATTGCCTGTATTAACGCCGTCTTTAAAACCGTTGGGGTTATCTGTCTGATCATCTACTTTTACCAACTGATTTGGACTAGTAGGGTTGTAGGAATAAACCAAATCGTCTATCGTTAAGTTCTGTATCAAATCATCATACTCTCCGTTACGTTGCAAACGGGTAATGTTTCCGTTTTTATCATAATTTATAGTCTCGTCATAACTTCCGGTATTATAAATTGAGGCCAAAGGTTTGGTGTAAGAAGCAAATAAAAGCCGATTAAGATCGTCATAAACAAAGCCATATTTTCGTTGTGTATCATCACTGGCTGTCCGCCAATAAGCTTGTGCTATGTTGCCGTTGTATAGCGAAGTGCAACCATATTCCGGGTCTTCTACTGTGTTATAATTAAGCTTAAAAGCAAATAAATCCTGCGGGTCACTGCCACTTTGCAGTCCTACCACATCATTGATGGATTTTAACCAACCGCGGATGTTGTAATGGTAGTCTACTTTTTTAAAAAATTTCTCCATCACTAACTTTGATACACGTGGTGTTATTTTTCTTCATTGCATTCGTTTTAAGCCATTTTCAAATGTAAAAAAGACGAACACTATGGCTCGTCTTTTTGTTTTAATTTTTATTATAATATTGATTTACAAATGTTTAAATTGTGATTTTTGGTTCATCACTAATTATGGAACATTACCTAATTAATAACCTTTCTCTTCATCACGAGCAGTAAGGACACTCATAAAATAGCAGATTAGTGATTAATCAATAAAACAAGCTTGTAAACAACCAATCCTTTTTGTTTTTTACCACTCATTTTTGCATTTTTGCATACACAAAATATCAAATCATTTTTATATATTTGACTTATGAATACAACAGCCAAACCAAAACACATCGGGCGGAACATTAGCCGCATTCGTGAACTCCGTGGCATGAAGCAAGAAGCTTTAGCCATCGCTATTGGAGTAAGTCAACAAACAATTTCGAACATTGAAGCTAGTGAAATTGTGGAAGACGATAAATTAGAACTAATTGCAAAAGAATTAGGAGTATCAACAGAAGCTATCAAGAATTTTAGTGAAGAAAACGTCATTAATTATTTCAATACATTTAACGACACCAATAACAGCGGTGCTTTTAATTTCGGCACAAACAATTGCACTTTTAACCCTCTAGACAAAGTTGTAGAACTATACGAACGCCTAGTCCAAGCAGAAAAAGACAAAGTAACTTATCTGGAAAAATTAGTAAACAAATAACCTCCAATTTTTTCAAATAATCAAAAAATGCCTTCCCTTCGGAAGGCATTTTTTTTATTACCAACAGTAAAGTGAAGCAAATAAAATATCCTTTGTTAAAAAATTTAAATAAAAAAATCTTATCCATCACCCCCAGACAACAGACATACCAAAAAAAAAAGCGACCCGTAGGTCGCTTCTATTAAACTACATCCAAAATATGGAGCACATTAAACTTACCATCATTCAAAGGATACTGAATACCATTCACTTCTTGCGTAAATTCAATCAAAAACTGAAAAAACTGTATACCTCCTCCAACCGGAACACCGGCGGGTTCAATCTCTGGTGAACTAACAGTCAAATCCAATGGTAAATTAACTTCCGGACTGTAGCTGATAGCAGTCGCACCGGTGTCAAAATCCAGTTTCAAAAAAGCCGTCATAAAAGTAACATGAGTCGCATTAATAGGATAAACCAACATCTCCTGTGGAACCAAATCCACAATCGTAACTTTACCCGTAGCAACATCAAAAACATAAGGAGCCTGAAGAACTGTTCTAAAATGCGAACGACTGTTAAAATCAAAACCTTTCAAAAAAGACTTACCTGCAACAGTACCAATACCCCCATAAACAGAACGCTCACCTCGAACAGAAACAGCATCTTCATTTTTCACCTTGTTCATAACATGCATTAAACGTCGCAACAATTTACCATCATAAGCCTTGCGAATCAAAACCGCAGTCGAATGTCTAAGCAAAGCATTGCAACGAGATACATTCGCAAACTCCTTTATATTCTCACGAGTCCGCCTAAAAGCCGGATCGTTCAACACACGTTGGCGACTTACACCACCCTTTCGACGAACACGAAAACTGTCGCCATCCCTGTAGAAGGTTACATTATCTAACGTCCCCTCAATCTTAAAAATACCGCTTTGTCTAGCCATAATAAAAAAATTTAGATTAATAAGATACAAAGCTAGATACCATCCAAAAGGACCACAAATCACCGTTGTCACTTTTGTCACAAAATGACATAAAATGACCAATTTGTCCTATTTTGTCATCACCATTTCAACTATTTTAAGTATTTTTCTTATAAAGGTAAAGGATAAGCCGGAGAGATTAGCAAAAGGCAATTAGATAGAAGCAAAGACAAAACAAAGCAAAAAAGGATGCAACCCCAACGATTCACCGAGGATACTCCGACAATATTCCGACTTTAGTCTGACAGTTGTCAGACGAATAAGTCTTTATAAATGAAAAAATTGTAGTGATAATTCAAAGAATAAAAAACCAACGTAACAACTGAAAAAATCCGGCTCAGCAAAGTCAGCTAAATAGATCAATAGTCAGCAAACTTGTCAAGTTTTTGCAGAAAAAACATTCATTGTCTCAAAACAACTTCCCCTCCTCCTTTTCATAAAACGCATCCACCGATAAATTCGGCAAATTCGAAGCATAAACTGCCAACTCATCACAACGTTCGTTTTGTGGATGACTATTGTGCCCTTTTACCCATTTAAAATCAACTTTATGCTTACGGTAGATTTTTAGAAAACGCAGCCACAAATCAGGATTTTTCTTTCCGGTGAAACCTTTCTTTTCCCATTGAAAAACCCATCTTTTTTCTACAGCATCCACTACATATTTTGAATCCGAAGTAACTAAAACAGTCGTATTTGGATTTTTTAGTTTTTCTAATCCAACAATCACGGCCAATAATTCCATGCGGTTGTTGGTGGTATAGCGAAAGCCTTCGTAGAATTCTTTTTTATAGGTGGAACCCACTAACTCGATGACCACGCCATAACCACCAGGACCTGGGTTTCCTTTGGCTGCTCCGTCGGTGTAGATGTGGATTTGGTGGGACATAATTTTTCGGGTTTGAAAGTTGCGGGTTACGGGTTACGGGTTAAAAGTTGATCGATTACTTGTGGAAAAAAACGGTGTTCGAGTTCGTGAACTTTGGTTGCCACTTCTTGGGACGTTGTGCAATCTGAAATTGACGTTTTCTCTTGTAGGATTATCCTTCCTTCGTCATACTGCTCATTAACAAAATGAATGGTGATTCCGGTTTCGGTTTCTTTATTATCCAAAACGGCTTGATGCACATGCTTGCCATACATTCCTTTTCCGCCATACTTTGGCAACAAAGCGGGATGAATATTTATAATTTTGTTGGGGAATTCTTTGATGATGTGCTCCGGAAACTTCAACAAAAATCCGGCTAACACAATTAAATCGGGTTTAAAGTCATTTAATTTAGAAAGCACAACATCGCCGTAAAGCTCGTCTTTATTGAAGGAAACTGTATGAACATTCAAATTGTTTGCTTTTTCTAAAACTTTGGCATTAGAATTGTTTGAAAACACAGCGACTACCGATTTTGAGGTATTATTTTTGAAATATTGAATGATGTTTTCCGCATTGGAACCCGTTCCTGAGGCAAAAATCACGATGTTCTTCATGTTTCCTGTAATTTTTATTACGCAAAAAAACAAAAAAGAAACGAGAATTTATAGGGTTTAAGCTTCTATTGTCAAATATATTTTTTAAATTCGTAGTCAGATTTATTAACTAAAATGTTGTATTAAAATAAAGTTTTTTATTTTTGCCAACAATTAAACTAAAATTTAAAAGATTATGTCAGACATTGCATCAAGAGTAAAAGCGATTATCGTAGACAAATTAGGTGTTGACGAAAACGAAGTTGTAACAGAAGCAAGCTTCACAAACGATTTAGGGGCTGATTCATTAGACACTGTTGAGCTAATTATGGAGTTCGAGAAAGAATTTGATATTCAAATTCCAGACGACCAAGCTGAAAACATTGCTACTGTAGGTCAAGCTATTTCTTACATCGAAGAAGCTAAAAAATAATAACTAAAAACATCCCGTTCTGCTCATCCGGAACGGGTGTTATTATTTTTACTAAAACTAATTTATTGATTGTCATTCAATCACACACATACAGAAAAAAACACCCCTGATTTTTAATTTTCAATAAATTTCAGGGTTTTTTTGTTTATATTCGTACTCACAAATAAGCATTAAAATGGAGTTAAAAAGAGTCGTGGTTACCGGTTTAGGAGCCTTAACACCCATAGGAAATAACATTGAAGAATATTGGAATGCACTAATTAACGGCGTTAGTGGTGCTGCACCAATTACTTATTATGACACTGAAAAACACAAAACAAAGTTTGCTTGCGAAGTAAAGAATTTCAATGTAGAACAATTTATTGATCGCAAAGAAGCTCGAAGAATGGATAAATTTGCTCAATATGCCATTGTTGCCAGTGACGAAGCCATCTTAGATGCCGGTATTACTGCAGACAACGTTGACAAACATAGAGTTGGTGTCATTTGGGGTGCAGGAATTGGAGGATTAGAAACTTTTCAAGAAGAAGTTTTATACTATGCCAAAGGCGACGGAACACCAAAATTTAATCCGTTTTTTATCCCAAAAATGATTGCTGATATTGCTCCCGCTCATATTTCGATGAAAAATGGATTTATGGGACCAAATTATACTACTGTTTCTGCCTGTGCTTCTTCGGCAAATGCGATGATTGATGCGTTTAACTATATCCGATTAGGATTGTGTGATGTCATTATTTCAGGAGGTTCTGAAGCCGCTGTTACTATTGCAGGAATGGGCGGTTTTAATTCGATGCACGCATTATCAACCCGAAACGAAAGTCCGGAAACCGCCTCAAGACCTTTTGATGCAACCCGTGATGGATTTGTGCTAGGCGAAGGTGCCGGTGCTTTAGTTTTAGAAGAATATGAGCATGCAAAAGCTCGTGGAGCAAAAATTTATTGCGAAGTTGGTGGTGGCGGAATGTCATCTGATGCTTATCACTTAACCGCTCCTCATCCGGAAGGACTTGGCGTTATTGCTGTAATGAAAAATTGTTTGCGTGATGCTAATATGAAGCCAGAAGAGATTGATCACATCAATACACATGGAACTTCAACTCCGTTGGGCGATGTAGCTGAATTAAAAGCGATTAGCGTTGTGTTTGGCGAGCATGCTAAAAACATCAACATCAATTCTACCAAGTCAATGACTGGGCATTTGCTTGGTGCTGCAGGTGGAATTGAGGCGATTGCTTCCATCTTAGCCATCAAACACGGAATTATTCCACCAACTATAAATCATTCTGTGGTGGATGAAAACATTAATCCTGAGTTAAATCTCACACTAAATAAAGCTCAGAAAAGAGATATTAAAGTAGCTATGAGCAACACTTTTGGTTTTGGTGGTCACAACGCTTGTGTTTTGTTTAAAAAAATGGAGGAATAATTCTCAATGAACGTTTTTAAAAAAATATTTACCAAAAATTCCCGTCCTCTCGAAGGCGGGATTTTTTTTGAAGCAATTCATAAAATACTTGGATTTAAACCAAATAACTTAGAGTTTTATCAAAAAGCATTTACACATAGGTCTTCCAACAAATTAGACATAAAAGGAAATCCTATAAATTATGAACGAATGGAATTTTTAGGTGATGCCATGTTGAGTGCTGTAATTGCCGGACATTTGTTTAAAGAAGTTCCTTCCGGAGATGAAGGCTACCTAACTAAAATGCGTTCTAAAATTGTAAGTCGTGAACATTTAAACGAATTGGGCCGCGATTTAAATCTTATTCAATTAGTAGACAGTAAAGTTCCCTCGCAGCATTTTGGCGATAATATACACGGTAATATTTTTGAAGCATTAGTTGGAGCAATATTTTTAGATAAAGGATATCCGTATTGCGAAAAATTTATCTATAAAAGAGTCATTGTTCCTTATGTAGACATTGCTAAATTGGAAGGAAAAGTTATCAGTTACAAAAGCTTAGTAATCGAATGGTGCCAAAAAGAAAAAAAGCCCTTTCATTTTGATATTTTTGATGATAATGGCAATGATAGCCAACGTTATTTTGGTGTAAAATTGAGTATCGATAACAAGATAATTGCCAAGGCAAGAGCCACTTCAAAAAAGAAAGCAGAAGAAATTGCTTCCAAACGTGCGTTTTTCGCTTTTCAAGAAAAAATGGACAAAAAATTATAGAAATCTTAAAACTACATCGTTTTCGTTCATAAATTATCGTTAAGTTAAGAAATTCACCCTTTTTTGTAGGCTAAAAACACTATATTTACATCTTGTTTGAATGTAAAATATGGCTATTCATAAATTATTCATTGACGACTTCGAAGAAGCAGATTATCAGTTAATCGCTATTCATACCACCTTGGAAAACTATCGAGTTGCGTATTTTATTAACCAAAATCTACCCGTTTTACTTCATCGGAATAAAAAAGACATTCTGACCGGAACAGAAAAGCAAAAAATAGGATTTCCTAATTTTCATTTTGAAGACAATAAGAAAGAAATTTTTTGGACTTTAATTGAAAATAAAAGCGAAATTTCTCTTCCACAGAAAAACAAAACCATCACTCTTTTTAAAGAAGAACAAGAATTTAGCAATACCATTTACTTTTTACCTGAATTTAAAAATGTAGATTTTTTTCTGAAAATAGAAGGCGATGAAAATCAAATAAACATAAGCAAAATAATAACTAAACTAAATACCATCGACCAAATTGCAACGGTTTATGCCGTAGATAAAAGTCGTGTAAAATCTAAAAACAATTTAATTTTTTAAAAAACAATATGCCAATCAACAAAAAAACCAAAATTGTTGCCACATTAGGGCCAGCTTGCAGCACAAAAGAAGTCATTAAAAACATGGTTGATGCCGGAGTAAATGTTTTCCGTATCAATTTTTCGCATGCCGATTATGATGATGTTAAAGAACGCATCAATATCATTCGCGGATTAAACGAAGAATTTGGTTATACAACTGCGATTCTAGCCGACTTACAAGGCCCAAAACTTCGTGTAGGTGTGATGAAAGAAGATGTTGTAGTGAGCAAAGGAGACATTATTACTTTTCAAACTGCAGAAGATATTCCCGGTACTGCCGAACGTGTTTATATGAATTATAAAGAATTCCCAAGAGATGTAAATCCTGGTGAAAAAATTCTTTTAGACGATGGAAAATTAATGTTTGAAGCTCTTGAAACAAACGGAACAACCGAAGTGGTTTGTAAAGTTGTTCAAGGTGGACCGTTAAAATCGAAAAAAGGTGTAAATCTTCCTAATACAAAAGTTTCTTTGCCGGCTTTGACCAAAAAAGATATTAAAGATGCTCTTTTTGCTATTGAAAATGAAGTAGATTGGATTGCCCTTTCTTTCGTGAGAACACCAAAAGATTTAGAAGAATTGCAGGATTTGATTGCCAAACATTCTTCGTATAAAATTCCGATTATTGCTAAGATTGAAAAACCGGAAGCAGTAGAAAATATTGATAAAATTGTTGCTTTTTGTGATGGTTTAATGGTTGCCCGTGGTGATTTGGGTGTGGAAGTTCCGGCAGAAGAAGTTCCGTTAATTCAGAAAAAATTGATTCACAGAGCCAAAACAGCAAGAATTCCTGTTATTGTTGCCACACAAATGATGGAAACAATGATTACCAGTTTAACCCCAACAAGAGCAGAAGTAAACGACGTTGCCAACTCTGTTATGGATGGTGCAGATGCAGTAATGCTTTCCGGCGAAACTTCGGTTGGAAATTATCCTGTGGAAGTAATTGAAACAATGTCTAAAATCATTCGTTCGGTAGAAGATAGTCCGCTTATTCAAGTCCCGCATAATCCGCCTCACGTTCGTACAAAACGATTTATTACCAAATCAATTTGTTATCATGCGGCAATTATGGCTAATGAAATTAAAGCAAAAGCAATTTCTACGTTAACAAATAGTGGTTATACTGCTTTTCAAATTTCTGCTTGGCGACCAAGTGCTCATATTTTGGTTTTTACGTCAAATAAACGAATTCTAACGCAGTTGAATTTACTTTGGGGCGTTCGTTCATTTTATTATGATAAGTTTGCCAGCACAGATGATACTGTGGAAGACGTAAACAAATTAGCCAAAGAAAAAGGTTTTGTAGAAAAAGGTGACATGGTTATCAACTTAGCCGCTATGCCAATTGCTGAAAAAGGAATGGTAAATACGTTGAGGGTCTCAGATATTTCGTAAAAACCGAAGAAAATAAATATAAAAGGAGCTTAGAATTAGCTCCTTTTTTTATGCTGCTTTTTCAAAGGCTATAAAATTAGTTAATTCACCAGATTTATTGAAAACCGGAAAACCTTTGATATGGCATTGGTATAGAGAACCATCTTTGCAATAATTTGTTACAACTTTTTCAAATGGAAGTCTATTTCGAACAGCATCTCCAATTTCTTTCGAAGTTTCAACACAAGTGGCCGGACCTTGAAACATTTTTGGTGACTTTCCTAGAACTTCTTCCGGATGATAACCGTTCATGCGAACCATATTTTTGGTGGAAAAAACAATTTTCAGATTTGGGCAAGTAACGACAACAACAGTATCAATATCTATCAATTTATTCAAATTAAAATCTGTTTTCCAACTATTAAAAGTGGCCAAAAGTTCTAATTGGTTTTGATCTGATATAATTTTGTTGAGTTGACTTAAAAAATCACCATACAAATCCCATGTTACTAATGGCATTTTTTTGGTTTCCAACTTTGATTCGTTGTGAAAAAAACCCTTGTCGTATTCTTTAAATTCAAGCATTTTATTTTTATTTTGAATCAAAATTAGATTTTAATTTGAAACAATCATCAAATTGTATAAGGTTTAACGATTGTTGAAGATTAGTTAAACAAAAATCAGATTAATATAATTGTCAAAAATACTTATATTTGAAACTGAGATGAACAAAAAAATTATCTTTTTCTATTTCCTTCTAAGCGGTTTGCCTTTTTTTGGACAAACATATATTCCAATGTTAGATACGCAAAACGAATGGCACTTTACAACTTGTTATGAAGGTTGTATCACTGACATTTATTATACCAATGGCGACACTCTTGTTAACAACAAAATGCACAAAATTTTAGATGGTTATCATTATATTTCAAGGACTTTTTTGTTGCATGAAGATGTGGAAGAAAAAAAAGTTTCACTCACAAAAATTAGTCCAACTCGAATTGATGAATTCCTTTTGTATGATTTCAGCTTAGAAGAAGGTGCTACTTTTGAAATGAAAAACCCAATTACACCCTTTCCGGAAGAAGGTGGTTTATTTGTATTAGATTCGATTAGAAATGTAGAAATTTCGCCAGGAACAACACGAAAACACTTTTATTTTTCACCGCACGAAACCAATCAAGTTAGCACACAAAATGCAATTTGGGTTGAAGGTGTTGGTTCTTTATCAATAATTAATGCTCCTGGAGGTCATCCGGATATAAATAACGTAGGGTTATTGAATTGTTTCTTTAAAAACGCGGAACTTTTTTACTCTAATTTAACACCGGAAGTCAGTGTTTGCGAACCGACTATTCTATCTTTATCAGAAAACAAAGAACAAGAAATAATTGTTTATTATCCGGAAAATAATAAGTCTATCTGTTATTTAAAAAACACAGAAAACGTAAAAAAAATTGAACTTTTTGACCTTAACGGAAGAAAATTAGCGGTTTTTCAAAATCAGTTTGAAAATGAAATTCGGATTGATTTGCATTCATTTTCGAACGGAATTTATAATCTAAAGCTTTTTTGTAATGATTCAGAAAAACAATTGAAAATAATGAAAAAGAATTAGCTTTCATTCTTCCAACTCTAAATAAATATCATTATCCGGATTTTTAATTGTTTGTGTTTCATATCCTTCTTTAGAGAACTCAACATGAAAATCTAAACAATCCGGCATGCATCCGCCAAATGGACCGTACATCTCCCAATTACCCAACGAATCAGTGTATTTTATTTTTTCTGTCTCAATACATTTATACATCACACTGTCTAGTGCAACTCCTGTTTCTTTATCAAATACAATTCCATCACCTCCATTTTCGCCTTCACAGCTAATTAGTAAAATAATAAGTCCAAAAAACATCAACTTTAATTTCATATTATTTCTTCTATTTTTACTGTTTTATAACTTCTAAAATTTCGCTTAAGCAACTGTAGACTGAATACTGCGACTGCCTACTGATTATATTCCTTTACCGCTTCCACAAAAGCCTTTGCGTGATCAACGGGAATATTCGGTAAAATTCCGTGACCAAGATTTACGATATAACTATCTTTCCCAAATTCATCAATCATTTGATGTACCATTTTTTTGATTGTTGGAATGGGTGATAATAATCGTGATGGATCAAAATTTCCTTGCAACGTGATTTTACCACCGGATAAATAACGAGCATTTCTTGCTGAACACGTCCAGTCTACACCCAAAGCTGAAGCTTTTGATTTTGCCATATCGTTCAAAGCGAACCAGCATCCTTTTCCAAAAACAATTACTTTGGTGTGTGGAGCCAACGCTTCAACAATTTGATTGATGTATTGCCACGAAAATTCCTGATAATCAACCGGAGATAGCATTCCGCCCCAAGAGTCAAAAATCTGAATCGCATTACAACCCGCTTTTACTTTTTCTTTTAAATATAAAATCGTGGTATCGGTGATTTTTTGTAATAATGTGTGAGCGGCAATTGGGTTTGAAAAACAAAATCCTTTGGCAGTATCAAAACTTTTTGACCCTTTCCCTTCCACAGCATAACAAAAAATGGTCCAAGGTGAACCGGCAAAACCAATCAATGGCACCTCATCATTCAACATCTCTTTGGTTAATTTGATGGCATCAAAAACATAACCTAATGTTTCGTGAACATTCGGAACAAATGTTTTATTCACATCTTCCATCGAACGAATTGGGTTCGGAATAATTGGTCCTAAATTATCTTTTAATTCCACGTGAATTCCCATCGCTCTTGGCACAACCAAAATATCTGAAAATAAAATAGCAGCATCGGGTTTTACGATTCGGATGGGTTGAACGGTAATTTCGGCAGCTAGTTCAGGGGTTTCGCAACGAGTAAAAAAATCATATTTGTCACGTAAAGCTCTGAATTCAGGCAAATATCTTCCGGCTTGACGCATCATCCAAACAGGTGGACGTTCAACTGTTTCATTATTTAAGGCTCTTAGAAAAAGATCGTTTTTTATCATAATTATATTTTTTAAACTGACGGAATTTTGTCAGATTTAGGATTCTTTGAAATAATTTATACTTTGTATGATTACGTTTTCAATCGTTGGTCGGTTTGCAATCACTATGTTTTTTGTGTTTTTTTCAATTTCTGCGGCTGTTGTTGTTCCGATGCAAAAACAAATTTCGTTAGAAATAGGATTTTCTTTTAAATAACTCTGAACAGCAGACGGGCTAAAAAATAAAATTCCATCTATTTGATTATCAATTTTGTGTGGCGTTAAAACGGTTTTATAAACTTCAACTTCTTCAAAAATGATGTTGCTTTTTTGAAAAGCAGTTGGAATGGTATCTCTTCTCAAATTGCCGGAGAAAAACGTGAATTTTTTATCAGAATGATTCTTCAATAAATAGTCAACCAAATCGTCAGCGTAATCAAATGAGTTTTCAACTTTAAATCCGTTTTCTTCCAAAAGTTGCTTTGTTTTTATTCCCACACAAAAACAAATTTTATCTTTTAAAATTACTGAATTTTCATTTTTCAAAACACTTAAAACAGCATTTTGACTGGTAAAAATTAAATAATCAAAAGATGAGTTCAATTGAAAAGGTTGAAATTCAATTTGAATAAAATCGGCTTCAATCAAACGAAAATCAGCATTAAGTAAAAACTGTTTTTGGTTGGGTTGAAGTTTTTTAGTTGATAGTATTCTGATTGCTTTTTCCAACTTTAATCTTGTCCTTCACAATAGACTGAAATATTTTTATTTTCGCCAAAAACCACCAAAATATCATCTTCATAAATCACGGTTTCCGGTGTTGGTAAACCAATGGTTTCTTTTACGATTGATTTTTTCCCGATTAAATTCGTTTTTTCTTTTTTACGTATAATTGTAACTAAATTCAAATGATATTTATCGATTGTATTTAATTCGTACAACGTTTTTCCGTGAAATTCCGGTTTAGATTTTACTTCGGAAATCGTGTAATTATTATCTAATTGATAATTTTCTAACGTCGTTTTAAAATTGATTTGCTTCGTTAAACGATCGGCACTTTCTTGTTCAGGATGGATGATACTGTAAATTCCCATCGCTTCCAAAACCGTATCGTGAATCGGCGATAATGCTCGGCTGATGATTTTTACATTTGACAATTTCTTGATAATGGCCGTCGTAATAATCGCTGCACCTTCATTCTCTCCAATTCCAACCACAACTTTGTCGGCATCCTTTAAAGGTAAGGCTTCATACGCTAATTCATTCGTAGAATCCATACAAATGGCGTGTGAAATTTTGTCTTTAATCAAGTTGACTTTATCCATTTGCTTATCAACCCCAATCACTTCATTTCCTGTTTCTGTGAGGCTTAATGCTAAGGACATTCCGAAATTTCCTAATCCAAAAATGATGATTTTCATTCTATTAGATTTTAGTTAATTAAAATATTTTCTTTGGGATATTCATAAAACTGATGGTTGATTTGACGGAGCAATCCAATCATTAAGTTGAGCATCCCGATTCTTCCGATGAACATTGTTGCGATGAGAACATATTTGCTTGGTTCGGTTAACGTAGGTGTAAAATTCAACGATAATCCAACTGTGCTGTAGGCCGAAAAACATTCAAAAACAACTGAAAGTAAGTCCGTTCCTTTTGGTTCAAAAATCAATAACGACAAAATAGCAAAACCAATTACAATTAATGAAATACATAAGATGGCAAAAGCTCTTGACGTTGATTCACTCGAAATTCTTCTTCCTAAAAGTTGTATTCTTGATTTTCCTCTGGCAATAGCAAAAATGTTCAATGTCGCTAATGCAAAGGTACTCGTTTTTATTCCACCTCCGGTTGAAGCAGGTGAAGCTCCAATCCACATTAAAAAGATGATAAACAACAAAGATGGTACGGTAAATTCTGTAAAATCAACTGTGTTAAAACCCGCAGTTCTTGGAGTTACGGCATTAAAAGCAGTGGATGTTATTTTTCCGAACATCGTATTATGATAATTCATTGTATTATGGTATTCGGATATCCATAAAAAAACAAATCCTCCGACTAACAAAGCTCCGGTTGTATACAATACAATTTTAGAGTTTAAAGTCATGATTCTCACTTGTTTATGTATTATTTTTCTATCAAAAAACTCTGTAACATAAATTTTAAGATATTGATAAAAATTAAAAATAATGTTATAGCCTAATCCCCCAAAAACAATAAGAATAATAACTATCCACTGCATATAGTAGTTAAATTTTAGATAACTTTCACTCAGTCCAGCAGTTAATGTAGAAAATCCTGCATTACAAAAAGCAGAAATGGCATGAAAAACAGAAAAGAAAACCTTGTCTTTAATTGCCGGATTATCAGCAACGGAAGAATAAATAAACAGAGCTCCAATCAGTTCTACACTGAGTGTAAAAACAACAACATTTAAAGCTGTTTTTAAAACGTCTTTTAAATTATCTTGGGCAATAAAATCTCTAACGTTTAAACCCTCTTTAAACGAAGAACTTCCTCTAAAGAAAAAAGCAAAAAAGGAGGTAAACGTTAAAATTCCCAAACCTCCAATTTGAATTAAACTGATGATTATTGTTTGACCTACCGTAGTGAAATCAGTTGCCGTATCTAAAACAATTAACCCGGTTACACAAACAGCACTGGTGGATGTGAACAAAGCATCGGTAAATGAAATTCCGTTTGTTGTGGCATTGGGAAGCATTAGTAGAAATGATCCAATGATGATGATAGCAAAAAAACTTCCCACAAAAACAATAGCAGGATTATAATACACCTCATAAACATACCGCACCAAAATCATTAATCGAATAATGAAATAAAATATCAAACCGGCTTCTAAAATGGGTCGGATTTTCCTTAAAACATCTAAGTAATGAAGATTGATATTGAGAATGGAAACAATAAGTGCAACTAAGAGTAAAATTCCTATAATAAAGGAATTAACCAAGGCAACTTTTTTCCGCCCGGAAGTTTTATAGTAAAAATATTTGAAGATATTGAAGGCTAATAAAGCAATAGTGATAATCACTAAACCAATGAATTTTGGTGTGTGGTATTCTTCATGAATGCTATAACCAAAATCAAAAACAATGTAGGTCAATACAATGAGATCAAAAAATCGATAGATTAACTTGAGTATTGAATCTTTGTGCATAGTTGAGCAATTAGTGTTTCTTTTCTAATGCTTTTTTTATCGAACGCATTAGTTCTGAACCACCGTTTTCTAAAATTTCAGTAGCACAAAGTTCGCCAAAATTTTGATATAAAGTAATATTAATTGTTTTTTCTATCTCTAACTTGTTTTTCCCATCAAGAGAAAAGAGAACACCTTTTAAAGTTATTAAATCTTCTTTTACTATTGCTAAAGCTCCAATTGGTGCCGTGCAACCACCTTCAAGAGTTTTAAGAAATTGTCTTTCTACAAATGTGCAAATTTCTGATGCTTTATGGTTTAAATGAGCTAAAGCTTCTTGCGAAAAAGTATCATTTTCCATCGCAACCACCACCATTGCACCTTGTGCGGGTGCAGGAATCATCCAATCGAGGTTGATGAATGTTTCAGGTTTCAAATTGATTCGTTCTAAACCGGCAGCAGCAAAAACAGCTCCATTCCAATTATTATCTTTCAATTTTTGCATTCTGGTATTTACGTTTCCGCGTAAATCTTCTACTTGGTGAGATGGATATTTATTTAACCACTGTGCTTTTCGTCGCAAACTTCCTGATGCAATTGTGCCTGAATTATCTAAAAAAGATAAATCTCCTTTGTGAACCAAAATGTCTAACGTTGATGCTCGTTCTAAAACCGCAGCTTGCACTATTCCTTTTGGTAAAGCAGTTGGAACATCTTTCATCGAATGAACGGCAATATCTACTTCGCCTTTCAGCATAGCAATATCAAGAGTTTTCGTAAAAATTCCGGTGATTCCGAGTTCGTAAAGTGGTTTGTCGAGAATAATATCGCCCGTCGATTTTACAGAAATAATTTCGGTTTGATAACCCAAATCATTTAATTTTTTTTCTACCGTATGAGCTTGCCAAAGTGCGAGTTCGCTGTCGCGAGTTCCAATTTTAATGGTTTTACTCATTTTACCGACGTTTCAATTTGAAAAATTTTCTCAATCCATTCGATGCTTTCATCTACCATTGTATTGTCATCTTTCAAATGATTGGCAAAATGAGTTGTGATTTTTTGAATGATTCGATTACTGATAATTTCAGCTTGATCATGATCAAAATTAGCTATTTTTTTACGTTGAAAATCCAATTCGCCATCTTTAATAGAATTTAGTTTTTCTTTCAACGCGTGAATTGTTGGAGCAAATTTTCTAGCTTTCATCCACGAAATAAATTCTGATTTTACTTCATCAATTATCGCCTCTGCAGCAGGGATATGTAGTTTTCTTTTTTCTAACGTGTCATCAGTTAGCTGAGACAAATAATCCATATGAACCAATGAAACGTTATCCAATGTTTTCACATTTTCATTAACATTTTTTGGAATGGATAAATCTAAAATCAGAAGTGGTTTTTTTAGATTTAAAATATCTTTATCGATGGTAGGATTTTGTGCTCCTGTTGCAACAATTAACACATCAGCTTTTTGAATTTCAAGTTGTAATTCGATATAATCTTTTACAATTAAATTGAATTTCCCGGCAATTTTTTCTGCTTTATCTTTTGTTCTGTTGATTAAAACAATATGATCATTTTTGGTGTGTTTCACAAGATTTTCACAGGTATTTCGACCAATTTTTCCTGTTCCGAAAAGGAGAATATTTTTTTGCGAAATTCCTTCTACATTATTAATAATATATTGAACCGAAGCAAAAGCAACCGAAGTAGCTCCTGAACTAATTTCCGTTTCATTTTTGATGCGTTTACTAGCTTGAATTACAGCATTAATCAATCGTTCTAAAAATGAATTAGCTAAACCAAACGATTTACTTTCAACAAAACTATTTTTAATTTGGGAGATGATTTCAAAATCACCTAAAATCTGACTGTCCAAACCGGTTCCCACACGAAACATATGCGAAATGGCTTCTTGATTTTTATATACAAAAGCAACTTTCTGAAATTCTTCAACAGTTCCAACACTGTTTTCGCACATCAATTTAATTAATTGAAAAGGGTGTTGTGCAAAACCATATATTTCTGTTCTGTTACAGGTTGATGTAACAATCAAACTATCTATTCCTTCTAATTTTGCCTGACGCAAAACATTGGTCTTCGCTTTTTCGTCTAAACTGAACTTTCCGCGTGTCTCAGCATCTGCTTTTTTGTAACTCAATCCAACGGCATAAAACGTTTGATGTTTCGACAAGTTTAAATTTTCCATAAATACACTTTTCCTATAAAAGTTGAACAAAATTATCATTATCTATTCTATAAAAGTATCGCTCAAAGTACTTTTTGTATCGCTTGAAGATATCCCAATCCAAATTGTGCTTTTCATCGTAAATTCTTTTATATTTGTAGTGTTCTCAACGCTTTTGAATGTATTAGTTTAGAATAATTCTAAATAAACAAAATTCAAGCCTTCCGAGTTATATACGAAAAAATGTCGCTATGGGTTCTCAAGAAGAAATAAAAATTGAAGATGACTTTATTTTAATCCGTTTTCAAAACGACACTGATGAGGTGGTTCGCTTTGAAAGACAAGTGTCTACGGGTTTAATTCAGTTTCATTTTGGATTAAAAGGAAAAGCAAAATTTATCTTCAATCAAGGCAATTATGCGTTAGAAATGAAGGAAGAAAAATCACTTTTACTTTATAATCCTCAAAAAGAATTACCGGTTCATTTGGAAATTGCACCCCAATCGTGGATGATTTCGGTGTTAGTTTCGATTAAGAAATTTCACACTTTGTTTTCTACTGAAGCAGAATATATTCCGTTTTTAAGTGATGATAATCGGGAGAAAAAATATTATGCCGAGGAAAACATCAGTCCGTCAATGGCCATTGTGCTCAATCAGATTTTTCACTACAACCTCAATGCTTCTATAAAAAATCTTTATTACAAAGGTAAAGGTTATGAATTGCTTAGTTTGTACTTTAACCGCAACGAAGACCCGAATGCAGACCATTGTCCGTTTTTGATTGATGAAGAAAATGTATTGAAAATTAAAAAAGCCAAAGAAATTGTCATTGCGAATATGGCTGAACCACCGGGTTTACAAGAATTAGCCGATCAAGTAGGTTTAAATTTGAAGAAACTAAAAATGGGTTTCAAACAAATCTATGGCGATAGTGTGTACAGTTTTTTGTTTGATTATAAGATGGAATACGCCCGAAAATTGTTAGACAGCGGCACATATAATGTAAATGAAGTTGGTGTGCAAATAGGTTACAGCACAGCTTCGCATTTTATTGCTGCGTTTAAAAAGAAATTCGGAACGACTCCGAAGAAATATTTAATGTCATTGTCGAGTTAGAAAAAATAAATTGCAACTAAATAAAATGAAAAAAGGAGTATTATTAGTCAACTTAGGTTCGCCCGAAAGTCCAACCCCAAAAGATGTTAAGCCATATTTAGATGAATTTTTAATGGATAAATATGTGATTGACGTTCCGTTTTTATTGCGAGCTTTGATAGTTCGCGGAATAATTTTACAAACCCGACCTAAAAAATCAGCCGCAGCTTACGCCAAAATTTGGTGGGATGAAGGTTCGCCTCTTATTGTTTTATCCAAAAGAATGCACAAAAAAGTGCAAGCCAACACGAGCATTCCGGTGAGTTTAGCGATGCGTTATGGCAAACCAAGTATTGAGTCCGGTTTACAGGAATTACACGATCAAGGTGTGACCGAAGTGATGCTTTTTCCATTGTATCCGCAACACGCGATGGCTTCAACTGTGACGATTTTAGTTTTGGCAGAGGAAATCCGTAAGAAGAAATTCCCGAATATGAATTTCACAATTCTTCCGGCTTTTTACAACCAAAAAGATTACATCAGAGATTTATCCAATTCCATCAAAAAACATTTAGAAGGTTTTGAATACGATCACTTATTGTTTTCATACCACGGCATTCCCGAAAGACATATTCGCAAAACCGACGTAACCAAAAGTCATTGCAAAATTGATGGTTCGTGTTGCAACACACCATCGCCGGCTCATGAATTTTGCTATCGTCATCAATGTTATGAAACCACCAAACAAGTCGTTGAATTTTTAGGAATTCCGGAAGGAAAATACAGTCAAACTTTTCAATCGCGTTTAGCTGGAGACAAATGGTTAACACCTTACACCGATATGGAAATCAACAAAATGCCTGAAAAAGGAATTAAAAAGTTAGCCGTTGTAACCCCAGCTTTCGTATCTGATTGTTTAGAAACGTTAGAGGAAATTGCGATGGAAGCCAATCATCAATTTAAAGAAAATGGTGGCGAAGAATTTTTAGCAATTCCTTGTTTAAACGACGACGACGACTGGTGCAAAACCTTAAGCCGATGGATTGACCAATGGGCTTTTGCTGAAACAGAAACCGCAAAATAATGGCACAATCATCGGGAGCTTTGGGCACAGATGACATTAAACAATTGTTGATTAAACAAGCTGTTCCGGCCTCTATTGGTATCTTATTTATGTCGGTTAACATTTTAGTCGACACCATTTTCGTAGGTCAATGGATTGGATCCTTGGCCATTGCTGCAGTTACTGTAGTTTTACCGATTACCTTTTTAATTTCTTCGTTGGGAATGGCGATTGGAATTGGCGGAAGCTCAATTATTTCAAGAGCTTTAGGAGGAAAAGACAAAGAAAAAGCCTATCGAACATTTGGAAATCAAATCATGATGACCTTAGTTTTAGCGTTGTTTTTTGTGTTGATTGGATTTTTGTTTTCTGATGAAATTCTGCTCCTTTTTGGTGCGAATGGCGATATAATGAAACCGGCCAAAGAATTTTTTATTCCGGTTTTAATCGGTGTTCCGTTTTTGGCACTTTGTATGATGGGAAACAACGTGATTCGTGCCGAAGGAAAAGCCAAATTTGCTATGATGGCGATGATTATTCCAGCATTTGGAAACATTATTTTAGACATTATTTTCATCAAATTTTTAGATATGGGAATGTTCGGAGCGGCTTTGGCCACTACGATTTCCTATTTTATGTGTTTTGTTTTTATTCTTTGGTTTTTCATCAAAAAAAGCGAATTAAAACCATCGCTTCATCATTATAAATTTGACTTATCGATTGTAAAAGAAATTTCTTCACTCGGATTAGTAACCTTTTCCCGTCAAGGTGTCGTAAGTATTCTAGCCATTATTATCAATCACACTTTATTTACGTATGGTGGCGAACATTCAGTTGTTGTTTATGGAATCATCAGCCGAATGTTGATGTTTGCTTTGTTTCCCATTTTAGGAATTACACACGGATTTCTTCCGATTGCAGGATACAATTATGGTGCAGAAAATTACAATCGCGTGAAAGAAACTATTTCTATTTCAATAAAATATGCAGCTATTTTGGCAACATTTATATTTATACTAATTTTAGTTTTTGCCAAACCGATAGTTTCAGTATTTACGAACGATGCCGATGTAATTGCCGAAACTCCAAATGCGTTGCGATGGGTTTTTGCAGCTTCACCGATTATTGCTTTACAATTGATTGGAGCCGCTTATTTTCAAGCTGCAGGAAAAGCAATTCCGGCATTGCTTCTTACATTAACTAAACAAGGATTTTTTCTGATTCCGCTTGTGCTTATTTTGCCAAATTATTTTGGTATTTTTGGAGTATGGGTCGCTTTTCCAATTGCTGATATTTTATCAACCATAATCACGGCCTACTTTTTGCGTAGAGAAATGACCACTAAACTTATTGAAAAACCGGATGGAATTTTATAACTACATCAAAGCGTTGCACCTCATCTTTGTGATAACTTGGTTTGCCGGGTTGTTTTACATAGTTCGTTTGTTCGTCTATCATGCTGAAGCCAAAGAAAAATCGGAACCGGAAAAAAGCATTTTAATCAAACAATACCAGTTGATGCAATATCGATTATGGTACATCATTACTTGGCCAAGTGCTATTTTAGCCAGCATTTTTGCCTTTTGGTTATTATATTTAATTCCAGCGTGGTTAGAACAAGATTGGATGATTGTTAAATTAGGATTTGTGGTTTTATTGTATGCTTATCATATCAAATGCCATCTTATTTTCAAACAATTACAGCAAAATGAAGTTAAAAACAGCTCAAATTTTTTCCGTTTATGGAATGAGGGAGCAACATTAATTTTATTTGCAGTCGTTTTTTTAGTGATTTTAAAAAGTGCTATTAATTGGATTTATGGCGTAATCGGAATTTTTGTTTTTTCGATTATGATTATGATTGGATTTAAATTATATAAACGAATCAGGGAACGAAACCAGTGAGTTTTTCAAAAAAAATAAGCAAACTTTCACTTCGGGTTAGAATTTTCATATCGATGATTTTTCTAACTGTTATTTCATCTATTTTGATTGCTTCGGTTTCTATAATTCAGTTTAGAAACGAAGCCAAAGAATATCATCAGGAAAGATTGGAACGAAAAGAAACGGCGATAAAAGAAAACATCAATTACATTCTTAAAAACACAACTTATCCGTTAACAACAGAAAACATTCCGCTTATTTTTTCTGAAAGAGATAAAATTCATGAACTTTCTGATATTCATGCATTGGAAATAAATTTTTATGATTTGAATGGTAAACTTTTAAAATCATCTAAATCTTCATTTGCAATTGATGATGAACCAAAATCAATTGAAAATTATATTGTTCGGCTTGTGCAATCAAGTATGGACAAAAGATATGTGGAAGTAAATGAAATTAATGGCGTCAAAAATTTATCTTCTTACAGTGAAATCAAAGATTTACAATTTAAACCTTTAGCCATTTTGAACCTTCCGTACATTGAAGATGATGGTTATTATGAGCGTGAATTGCGAAAATTTATGATTCGGTTCGGACAAGTGTATGCTTTTATGCTTCTGCTTTCGGGTGTTTTGGCCTATTTTTTATCAAGTTTTATAACCAAATCCATCAAAACGATTTCTGATAAGATAACTGAAACGCAGTTGAACAAAAAAAATGAAAAAATTGAATTGGAAACCAGTAGCAGAGAAATAGGATTACTCGTTGAAGCCTACAACAACATGGTGGATGAACTCGAGGAAAGTGCCGTAAAACTAGCCCAAAGCGAACGAGAACAAGCTTGGCGGGAAATGGCAAAACAAGTTGCACACGAAGTGAAAAATCCACTAACGCCAATGCGATTGACGGTGCAAAGTTTTCAACGAAAATTTGATGAAAACGATCCAAACATCAAACAAAAGCTGGACGATTATACCAAAACGTTATTGCAACAAATCGATATTATGAGTTCTGTTGCCAATGCGTTTTCTAACTTTGCATCGATGCCGGCACAGCAAAATGAGTTAATTAATGTAGTGGAAGTTGTTGGTTTAGGATTAGAAATTTTTAATGAAAATTACATTCATTTCGAAACTACTAAAAAAGAAATTTTTATGTTGATGGATCGAACGCAATTAATTCGAATTATAACCAATTTGGTAAAAAATGCCACACAAGCCATCACGGATGAAAACCCAAATCCGAGTGTTGTTGTTTCAGTTTCTGAAGAAAATTCTATCATTAAAATTGAAGTAAAAGATAATGGAATTGGCATTTCCGATGAAAATAAAATGTATGTTTTTGAACCTAAATTCACCACCAAAAATAGCGGAATGGGTCTTGGTTTAGGTATCATTAAAAAAATTATCGAAAATTACAACGGAACAATTACCTTTGAATCAGAAGAAAATAAAGGCACAACTTTTACTGTTTTGTTGCCAATAAACACAAATAAATAACTACAATATCATGAACTACGAGAATATTTTAATCGAAAAAGAAAACGGAATTTCTACTATCATAATTAATCGTCCAACCAAATTAAATGCGTTAAACAAAGCTACGATTGAAGAGCTTCATCATGCTTTTGACTCTGAAAATAAAGACAAATCAACACGAGCAATCATCATCACCGGCAGTGGTGAAAAAGCATTTGTTGCCGGAGCCGATATTTCTGAATTTGCCCATTTTTCTGTGGAAGAAGGAGGAAAATTAGCCGCACAAGGACAAAAATTATTGTTTGATTTTGTCGAAAATTTATCTACGCCAGTCATTGCAGCAGTTAACGGATTTGCTCTTGGTGGAGGATTAGAGTTA
This sequence comes from Flavobacterium sp. T50_26, assembly GCF_057652995.1. Classification (NCBI taxonomy): domain Bacteria; kingdom Pseudomonadati; phylum Bacteroidota; class Flavobacteriia; order Flavobacteriales; family Flavobacteriaceae; genus Flavobacterium; species Flavobacterium sp. T50_26. Next base: position 6,841 of record NZ_JBYFCC010000013.1, on the reverse strand, counting down.
GCAATGTCTGCTCATTTCAGAATTGCCTCAGACAATGCCAAAATGGGTTTACCGGAAGTAACTTTGGGCGTAATTCCAGGTTATGGCGGAACACAACGTTTACCACAATTAGTTGGCAAAGGCCGGGCAATGGAAATGATAATGACCGCAACGATGGTTGATGCTGAAACTGCCAAAAATTATGGTTTGGTTAATCACGTTGTTTCACAAGCGGAATTATTGGATTTTACGAAAGGAATTGCTTTAAAAATTGCTAAAAATTCTCCTGTTGCCATTTCTAATGCGATTGATGCCGTCAATGCAAATTATAAAGATGGCATCAACGGCTACGAAATAGAAATTAAAAACTTCGGAAAATCATTTGGAACAGCCGACTTTAAAGAAGGAACAACGGCTTTTTTAGAGAAGAGAAAAGCGGAGTTTAAAGGAGAATAATTACTTCTCCCCTTCCCATTCCGCATAAAACTGGCTCAAAAATGTTTCCATAAAACGGTGACGTTCTTGAGCTAATTTTTTTCCGGTTTCGGTATTCATTTTATCTTTGAGTAGAAGTAATTTTTCATAAAAATGATTCAAAGTGGGCGAATCACTGTTTTTGTATTCTTCTTTGCTCATGTTTAATTTTGGAGAAATAGTCGGATTGTATAATGCTCTGTTTTTAAATCCACCATAATTAAAAGCTCTCGCAATTCCGATGGCTCCCAACGCATCCAATCGGTCGGCATCTTGCACGATTTCTAACTCTTTAGATGAAAAAGTTTTTTCAAAATTTCCGCCTTTGAATGAAATGTTTTTGATGATTTGAATAACGTGCTCAATAATTTCTTCAGAAACATTTTCACTTTCTAAAAAATCTCTTGCTGTTTTTGGACCAATTTCTTCATCGCCGTTATGAAATTTGGAATCGGCAATGTCGTGCAATAAAGCTCCTAACTTTACAATGGTAACATCACAAACTTCTTCTTGAGCAATTAAAACAGCATTTTTAAAAACACGTTCGATGTGAAACCAATCGTGACCACCTTCGGCATCTTGGAGTTTTTCTTTTACAAAAAGAATGGTTTTATCGATAATAGTCATGAGTTATTTCACCAAAGCAGGTTGCACCCATTTAAACACATGTCCGGTTTCAGGAATCACTAATCGTTCTGAAACTTTTGCCATTCTAGCTGGAAGTTTCATCAAATAATCACGTGCTTTTTCGGCTTCATCGGTCAAACCGTTCATTTGATCAATTTTCCATTTATCGATGAGTTTTTGCATAATGTCAACATAATCGGCAGCAGTATAAACGCCAATTCGTTGAGCAGAATCCGAAAATTGTTCAAAAGCAGAACTTATTTTTTGACCTGATTCACGTAAAAAATGAGCCGGCATCACAATTTTTTGTTTCATCATATATTGAAAAGCCAACATCATTTCGCTTGGATCAACTTGAAAAATTTGATTCACAAATTCACTATACGCATGATGATGACGCATTTCGTCTCCGGCAATCAATTTGCACATTTTAGACAATTTGTTGTCGCCATATTTCTTTGCCATTTGAGCCACACGATTGTGTGAAACATACGTTGCTAATTCCTGAAAACTAGTGTAAACAAAGTTTTTATAAGGGTCTTTTCCGGTTCCGATATCAAAACCATCATTAATAAGGTGTTGCGTAGTCATTTCGATTTCACGCATGTTTACTCTGCCGGATAGATAAAGGTATTTGTTAAGCAAATCGCCGTGACGATTTTCCTCGCCGGTCCAACTTCTTACCCATCTTGACCAACCATTTCTTTCTTCATTATCAACGCCTTCTACTTCCATCAACCACGATTCATAGGTTGGCAAAGCTTCTTCAGTAATGGTATCACCAACCAAAGTTACCCAAAAATCATAGGGTAAATCTTTGGCAATTTCACGCAGTTCTTTTACTTCTTCAAAAAAAGTTTCCTTTTCAGAATCCGGTAACAAATCTGAAGGTTGCCAAATTTGCTCTACAGGAATTAAGTAATCGTTCATAAAAGTATCGACCTTTTTTTCCAGCAACTGCATTACTTCTAAACGAATGTTTTTTATAGACATAATTTTAATTTTTTATTCCGCTAACTACGGCATTTTCTGTTCTTTGCATCATTTCTTCGAACGTCATTCCTTTTACAGGAAAAGGTTCTTGTATTGTAAATGTAATTTTATTTCCCAATCCCATTGGAAATTGTCCAAAACGATTCATTTTCCAAGAATTATTGATTGAAATAGGTACAATATAAGCCGAAGGAGAGTATTTATACAAAATTTTCAAACCATTTTCTGAAAATTTCTTGGGAACACCCGTTTTACTTCGAGTTCCTTCAGGAAAAATAACGGTGGAACGATTGTATTTTTCGATGTACTCGGCCATCACGCGAATAGCAGACAATGCTTGTTTGGGATCCTTTCTATCTATTAAAACGGAACCTCCATGCCTTAAATTGTATGAAACACTTGGAATTCCTTTGCCTAGTTCTTTTTTACTGACAAATTTGGGGTGCCAATCTCGCATAAACCATATAATTGCAGGAATATCATATAGACTTTGATGATTGGCTACAATAATCAACGGAACGCCTTGTGGTAGCTTTTCACGATTTTGAAATTCATAGGTAGTTCCTAATAAATGTGTTGTCCGTACTAAGAAAAAATTCAAAATGCTGACACTTTTTTTGTGAGCTTCGTAACCAAACCAATTATAACAAATCCATTGAATTGGATGGAATATACACAAAAATAACCCAAAAGTGAGGTAATAAATAACCGAAATCGGATATGAGATAATTTTGTGCATTGTGTTTTGGAATCATTGCAAAAGTAATAAATCAAAATAACTTAGCCGATTGCTTTTGTGGAAAAATAAATTATTTACAAATCAAAAAAAAAAGTACTTTTACCAAAACAATTGTATAAAATAAAGCCAAATATTATGAGTTCAGAAAAAGAAGCCAAATTAAAAGCCTTGCAACTAACACTTGATAAGCTAGATAAAACCTACGGAAAAGGCACGGTGATGAAAATGGGTGACAAAGCGGTAGAAGAAGTAGAAAGTATTTCATCCGGATCGCTTGGTCTTGATTTAGCATTGGGTGTCAACGGATATCCAAAAGGAAGAATCATAGAAATATATGGTCCGGAATCATCAGGAAAAACGACTTTGACGCTTCATGCTATTGCCGAAGCTCAAAAAGCCGGCGGTATTGCTGCATTTATTGATGCTGAGCATGCTTTTGATAGAAATTATGCAGAAAAACTAGGTGTTGATATTGAAAATTTAATCATTTCGCAACCTGATAATGGTGAGCAAGCCTTAGAAATTGCCGAAAATTTAATTCGTTCAGGAGCAATTGATATTGTTGTAATTGACTCAGTTGCCGCTTTGACTCCAAAAAGTGAAATTGAAGGCGAAATGGGTGATTCCAAAATGGGATTACATGCTCGTTTGATGTCTCAAGCGTTAAGAAAATTGACAGCAACCATCAGCAAAACACATTGTACTGTATTCTTTATCAATCAATTACGTGAAAAAATTGGTGTAATGTTCGGTAATCCGGAAACAACAACCGGTGGAAACGCTTTGAAATTTTATGCTTCTATTCGATTAGATATTAGAAGATCATCACAAATCAAAGATGGTGAAAATGTAATTGGAAACCGAACAAAGGTAAAAGTTGTAAAAAACAAAGTTGCTCCACCTTTCAGAACTGCCGAATTTGACATTATGTATGGAGAAGGTGTTTCAAAAACAGGAGAAATATTAGATTTAGCTGTTGAATTCGAAATAATCAAAAAAGCGGGTTCATGGTTTAGCTATGGCGAAACAAAATTAGGTCAAGGTCGAGATGGGGTTAAATCGCTTATCAAAGACAATCCGGAACTAGCTGATGAATTAGAAGCAAAAATTAAAGACAAAATAAAAGAAGCCGAATAAAAATTAAAAACCCGAAAAAATTTTCGGGTTTTTTTATATCAAACGCAACCTTTTTACCATTTATGTATCTACAAAATATAATTAGAATTTTATGAAAAAGCTGTTTTTTTTATTTGCAATTGTGTTGGGTCTAAACTCATGTAGTTTAGATGATGATTCTACACCAAACTATTATTTAGAGGTAGTGCCGGTTGAAAATTTTATTGTGCCAGATACATTTGATTATCTGGGTGTTCATGAAATAAAACTATTTTACAAAAAACCAACTATCTGTCATGAACTGGCTGGGATTTATTTTGAAAGGCATTTAAACGAGAGAACAATTGGACTTCAATGCATGGTAACAAATTCAACCAATTGCCAACCCTATGAAGGTGAATTGTATGAGGTGAATTTTAACTTTGAGGTAATTAGTACAGACACCTATTTATTTAAATTTTATAAAGGAAAAGACGAAGACGGAAACAATATTTTTGAAGAAGTAGAAATTCCGGTGAATTAATGATTAAATCATCTTAGAAAACCATCGCGAGTGAATCTAGAATTACTCATACATGAATGCAAAAGCAACAATACTAAAGCACAAGAACAATTATTTAGATTATTATCTCCTAAATTGTTTAGTGTTTGCATTAAGTATTCGAAGAATTATGCCGAAGCACAAGATAACTTGCAAGATGGATTCTTGATAATTTTTAATAAAATAAATCAATTTGACAATAAAGGATCTTTTGAAGGATGGGCTAAAAGAGTGATGGTTAACAATATCCTTCAAAAATACAGAACACAAGGTGTTTTTGAAATAGTAACAGAAAATTATCCTGATGTAGTTGATGTCGAAGTAGATGAAGAAACGGTATCAATGGAATTTTTGACAAAAATAATTCAGGAATTACCGGATAAATATCGCTTGGTTTTTAATTTGTATGTTTTAGACAATTATTCGCACAAAGAAATTTCATCGATGCTGAACATTTCAGAAGGAACATCTAAATCAAATTTATCCAGAGCAAGAGCGATATTAAAAGAAAAAATAGAAAACAAGGCGTCGAATGAAATGAATGAAGCCAAATGAAAGATAAAAAGAATTTAGACCGATTATTTCAAGAACAATTTAAGGATTTTGAAGAAATTCCGCCGGAAATTGTTTGGAAAAATATCGAAGCAGAACTTACCAAAAAGAAAAAAAGAAGAATCATCCCGATTTGGTATAAACTTTCGGGAGTAGCTGCTTTGCTGATTTTTGGGTTTTTGGGAACTCGTGCACTTTTGAATCAATCAAAAATTGAAACAACTAATCCAATAGTTCTAGAAGAGAAAACAAACTCTTCAACAAATGAAAATAGTGGTATTGATTCCGATAATAAAAACACGCAAGATGAATTGAATTCTATTGATAATAATTTGACAAATGATGCTTCAGCCTACGAAAAATCAACATTTTCAACAGATGAAGCTGTTGCAAACGAAAATTCTAGTCCTGAAAAATCATCCCAAAACGAAAATCAACCGATTAACAACACAAACAAACTAAACAAGAAAGAAAACACCGAATTAGTTTCAAATTCTTCCGGAAAAAACAAAAAAAGTACTTTAAAAGAGAAAAATAAAACCAATTTAATCAAAACAAATAATTCAGAATTAGTTGATAATTCAAACAATCCAAAAACTAAAACAATTTCTGAAACAGAAAATGCTATTGTAAACGCCAATTTAAACAATCGAAAAGAAAACAAAGAATCAGAAAAAAATAAAACCGGAATTTTAACCGAAAATAACATCATCAAAAACGACAAACAATTTGTTTTAGAAGATCATTCATCTAAAATTGATAAAAATAAAATCGATTCTACAGCCGTTGCAACGCTAATTGCAAACAAAGAAGAATTGAATACGTTGGGAGAATTGCTAAAAGAAAAAGAAAAAGATCAAAAACCTAAAGTTGAACCTAAAGAAAACAAATGGCAGATTACCTCAAATTTTGCTCCTGTTTATTTAGGTTCATCTTCCAACGGGTCTCCAATCGACACGCAATTTGCCAATAACAGCAAAGAATATCAGAATACAATGAGTTACGGTCTTGGGGTGAATTATGATGTGAGCAAAAAATTAACGCTAAGAACAGGTGTTAACAAAGTTAATTTTGAATATTTAACAAATGGTGTCGAATTTTTTGCCTCACTTGAAGGGCGTCAAATGGCTTCGTTAAGCACAACAACTTCTGCCAATGCAGCTACAATTGTTGTTCAAGATGCCTCTTTTGCTTCTGCAACAGATCCAACCGGATGGCGACAACAAGGAGCAATTGAACAAAGCATGGAATATTATGAAATTCCGCTTGAATTATCTTATAAAGTTCTAAATAAAAAATTTGGAATAGATGTGATTGGCGGATTTAGTACGTTGTTGTTAAACAACAATAATTTAATGGTGGTTTCCGATGGTTTTTCTGCCGAATTAGGAAAAGCAAATAATCTGAATTCCGTTCATTTCAGTACGAATGTCGGACTTGGTTTACGTTATCGTTTTTGGAAGTCGTTTCAAGCAAATTTTGAACCTACTTTTAAATATCAACTCAACACATTTAGTAGCAATGATGGAGGATTTAAACCTTATTTCATTGGTTTATATTCCGGTGTAAGCTACCGTTTTTAATACATAAGCTTTATTGGTTTGGCTTATAATGCTTTAGTTTTTTAGTTAAGTTCGTTATTACTTTTATTGCCATCAGTAATAACAAAGAGAAAAGAGCACTTCCGGTTTTGGTGCTCTTTTTTCGTATCTTTAACATTCAAAATAAACTCAAATGAAAATATATTTAACGTGAGTTCGATATAAAATTACTGAAAAAGGATCAATTGTTTAGTGTCCACGAAGTTGTTTTTTAGAGAT
>NZ_JBYFCC010000012.1:0-118859 GCF_057652995.1 Flavobacterium sp. T50_26 | reverse complement strand
GAAAATAAGCACTTTAAATATACTAACTTTTGCTTTTTTGTACAACTTTTTTAGTGAAATTATATCGAACTCACGTTAATATTATTATCATTTGGTTTTATCCAAGCTCAGGAAAAAATGATAACTAAATCAGGAAAAATAACATTTGAAGCTTCAGTTCCGTCATTTGATGAGGTAAAAGCAACAAATGAAAGTTCCTCATGCGTTTTAAACACAGCAACCGGAGAAATTGCGGCTTTGGCATTAATGAAAGGTTTTCGTTTTAAAATTGCTTTAATGGAAGAACACTTTAATGAAAATTATGTGGAAAGTGATAAATATCCAAAAGCTACATTTAAAGGGAATATTGAAAAATTCAATCTTAGCATTTTAGATAAAACAGCTAAAGATTTTATAATTAAAGGAAAACTTGAACTTCATGGAAAATCGAAAGACGTGAATATTCCTGCAAAAATTAAAAAAACTGAGAAAGGAATTGAAATTAAAGCAAATTTTTCGGTTAATGCAGATGATTTTGCTATTGAAATTCCGAGTGTTGTGAGTAAAAAAGTTTCTAAAAAAGTGAATGTACATTTAGATTTTATTTTAAAATAATAATTCCCAATCTGATAAAATCAAATTGGGAATTATTTAAAAGTAGAAAATAATTTTTTATCTACTCAAATACATTTTTCGTCTGGAATACAATTCATAGAATTGATCGTCTTTCAAATCTTCAATAAACAAAATACTTTCTCCGGTTGATTTCATTTCCGGGCCTAATTTTTTGTTTACGCCGTGAAACTTTCCAAACGAAAAAACAGGTTGTTTGATGGCATATCCTTTTAATTGCGGATTAAAAGTAAAATCAGTTACTTTATTTTCACCTAACATTACTTTTGTAGCATAATTTACATAGGGTTCGCCATACGCTTTTGCGATGAATGGAACAGTTCTCGATGCTCTTGGATTTGCCTCTATAATATAAACTGTGTCATCTTTAATGGCAAATTGAATATTGATTAATCCGACCGTTTTTAAAGCTAAAGCTATCTTTTTGGTATGATCTTTAATCTGTTGCATCACAAATTCGCCTAAGTTAAACGGAGGCAAAGTAGCATTACTGTCGCCGGAGTGAACTCCACAAGGCTCGATATGCTCCATAATTCCAATGATGTAAACGTTTTCCCCATCGCAAATTGCATCGGCTTCGGCTTCAATTGCCCCATCTAAATAATGATCTAGAAGCAATTTATTACCCGGAATATTTTTTAACAAATCAATTACATGTTCTTCTAATTCTTGTTTATTTATGACGATTTTCATTCCTTGTCCGCCCAATACATAAGAAGGTCTAACCAACAACGGAAAATCTAAAACATCAGCTAAAGCTGAAGCTTGGTCGGCATTTTCTGCCACTCCAAATTGTGGAAAAGGAATTTTTAATTCTGATAAAAGTTCAGAAAAACGACCTCTATCTTCGGCTAAATCTAATGCGTCAAAACTAGTTCCGATGATTTTTATACCGTAACGATCTAATTTTTCTGCTAGCTTTAAAGCAGTTTGACCACCTAATTGCACAATCACGCCTTCCGGTTTTTCATGTCGAATGATATCATAAATATGTTCCCAAAAAACAGGTTCAAAATATAATTTGTCTGCAGTATCAAAATCGGTAGAAACCGTTTCCGGATTACAATTAATCATAATCGTTTCATAACCACATTCTTTCGCAGCCAATACCCCGTGAACACACGAATAATCAAATTCAATTCCTTGACCAATTCGGTTTGGACCTGAACCAAGTACAATTATTTTCTTTTTATCTGAGACGACACTTTCGTTGTGAACATATTTTTCGCCTGTAACGGTTTCAATTTCAGCTTCAAAAGTGGAATAATAATAAGGTGTTTTAGCTTTAAATTCTGCCGCACACGTATCAACCAATTTATACACTCGATTTATCGATAATTCTTCACGCTTTTTATATACTTGACTTTCCAAACAACGAACCATGTGTGCAATTTGTCTGTCTGCAAATCCTTTTTGCTTGGCTTCTAGCAGCAATTCTTTGGGTAGAGAATTAATTTCATATTTAGAAATTTCTTTTTCTAACAAATGAAGTTCTTCATATTGTTTTAAAAACCACATGTCAATTTTTGTAATTTCATGAATTCTACTCAACGGAATTCCCATTTGAATAGCATCATAAATCACAAAAACGCGATCCCAACTGGCATACGTTAGTTTTTCAATAATTTGTTCGTAATTTTTATATCCTTTTCCGTCTGCCCCCAAACCATTTCGTTTAATTTCAAGTGATTGAGTAGCTTTATGAAGTGCTTCTTGGAACGAACGACCAATTCCCATTACTTCGCCAACCGATTTCATTTGAAGACCTAAGGTTCTGTCTGCTCCTTCAAATTTATCAAAATTCCAACGTGGAATTTTCACAATTACATAATCTAATGTTGGTTCAAAAAGTGCGGATGTAGATTTGGTAATTTGGTTCTGAAGTTCATCCAAATGATAACCCAAAGCTAATTTGGAAGCAATTTTGGCAATCGGATAACCTGTCGCCTTTGATGCTAATGCAGAAGATCTTGAAACACGTGGATTAATTTCAATCGCCACAATATCTTCTTTTTCATCAGGAGAAACGGCGAATTGAACATTACATCCACCGGCAAAATTTCCGATACTTCTCATCATCAAAATCGCCATATCACGCATTTTCTGGAATGTAGTATCCGATAATGTCATCGCAGGAGCAACAGTTATACTATCTCCGGTATGAATCCCCATTGGATCCATATTTTCAATCGAACAAATTATGACAACATTATCATTTTTATCGCGAAGTAATTCTAATTCATATTCTTTCCAACCCAACAAAGCCTTGTCAATCAACACTTCGTGAATTGGAGAAGCTTCTAAACCTCTGGTTAATAATTCGTCGAACTCGTCTTTATGATGAACAAATGCAGCACCTGAACCACCTAAAGTGAATGAAGGACGAATCACCAACGGGAATCCAAATTCCTGTGCAATTTCTTTTCCTTTCAAGAACGAAGTGGCAATTTTTGCTGGTGCAGCTCCTACTCCAATTCGCTCTAATAATTGTTTAAACTGCTCTCTGTCTTCCGTAATATTGATAGCATTGATGTCAACACCTATTAATCTTACATTAAAATCGGCCCAAATTCCTTTTTCTTCAGCTTCCAAACATAGGTTTAAAGCTGTCTGTCCTCCCATTGTTGGAAGAACCGCATCAATATTTGGATGCTTTTTTAGAATTTCGATGATCGATTTTGTTGTTAAAGGCAATAAATAAACATGATCAGCCATGGATGGGTCGGTCATGATGGTTGCCGGATTAGAGTTTATCAAAATTACTTCAATTCCTTCTTCTCTAATGGAACGTGCGGATTGTGAACCGGCATAATCAAATTCGCAAGCTTGACCAATAACAATAGGACCTGAACCTATGATTAATACCGATTTTATTGAATGATCTTTAGGCATTTTGTTGTTTTATAGTAGTTTAGTTGTTGTTTGAGATGACAAGTTATAAAAAAAAGGCGTTACTAAAAAAAGTAACGCCTTTATTATGATCATTGCTAATCATTATTTTTTGTGTCTTGGTTCGCAGGAAACAGTTAATTTGTGTCTTCCTTTGGCTCTTCTACGAGCAAGGACTTTTCTACCATTTGCAGTAGCCATTCTATCCATAAACCCGTGTTTATTTCTTCTTTTTCTTTTCGATGGTTGAAACGTTCTCTTACTCATTGTTTTGTATCTTTAAAATCGTGTATAATTTTCTTGTGTTGGGATTCCTAAAAACCGAGTGCAAATATACAAAGACTTTTTTTTCTCACAAGCAGTTTTATAAAAATATTTTCAATTCGTTTTATTACCTTTGCAATCACAAAAAATAAAGTTATAGTTATGTATCACAAAAATATCAAATTAGTTCTTGCGGCAGTTCTTATAGCCCTTGGAATTTGGCAGTTTACCGAAAATAATATAGGCAATGGAATCTTTCTCATTCTATTAACTGTATTTCCAATTTTTCTGTACTTTAAAAATGAATTTATTCTTTTGGCTTTCTTAAAATTGAGAAAACAAGATTTTCCAGGTGCTAAAAATTGGTTAGATAAGATAAAAAACCCTGAAACTGCTTTAGTAAAGAAACAACAAGGTTACTATAATTATCTTCATGGTTTAATGGTTTCGCAAACAAATTTGAATCAAGCCGAGAAGTTTTTCAAAAAAGCAATTGAACTAGGTCTTTCTATGGATATGGATTTAGCTGTTGCCAAATTAAATTTAGCCGGAATTGCAATGTCAAGAAGAAGAAAAATTGAAGCAACCAATTTGTTGAACGAAGCCAACAAGCTCGACAAACAAAATATGCTGAAAGAACAAATCACGATGATGAAACAGCAATTAAAGAAAATCTAACAAAAACATAGAATTACTAACTACTCAAAAATCGATTTGTACTAAACTGCAAATCGGTTTTTTTTATAAAATATAATCGATTGTAAATTGAGTAACCGCGTAAAAAATAAATTCAATCTACTCCTCAACAAATGAATCCATCCTTTACAATAAGTTATTTTGTAAAAAAGAAAACGTTATAGTTGTAAAAAATTCAAAAAAACAACTATACATTACCTATACAAAAGCAAAGAAATTGATTAAATTACAATCTAACAAACACCACTATTTATAGGGTAAACACAAACAATTAAAGCCTTTTCGCGACTTTAAAAAAATATAAAAAAATGTATAGTTAAAATATATAGAAGTACGACATTCATAATTAATTATTAGTTAAATTTGGAATTATCAAATATTAACTCAAAAAAATAAATATTATGAAAAAAATTACTCTTTTAATTTTCATTTTAACTGCTTCAATTGGATTCTCACAAAATCTAATTACGAACGGTGATTTCGAAAGCGGTACCGCAGGTTGGTCCGGCAATGCACTTAACGTAGTAACAGAAGGTGACAATAGTTATAACTCAGCAAATGTCACAGTAGCTGGAAATGCTTTTGACGTTAACTTAAGTTATGTAACTCCAATGACCACAATGGGGACTGCCTACAAATTAACTTTTACAGGTTTTTCTGATGGAGACAGAACAATTGTAGTTGGTGTTGGATTAAATGAAGGTCCTTGGACAGCAGTTACTGAAACAATTGATTTAACAAGTACTTCACAAACATTTGAATTAACTTTAATTACAAATTTTGCAAATGCTAACAGTCGCATAATTTTTGACATGGGAGCTGATACCGGCTTTGTAGGCATTGATGATGTGTCATTAGAAATCACAACAACAACATGTAACAATGGTGTTCAAGATGGAGACGAAACAGGTGTAGATTGTGGCGGAAGCTGTGCTCCTTGTTTAGTTTTACCTCCAACTGCAGCACCAACACCTCCAAACAGACCAGCTGCTGATGTTGTGTCTATCTTTAGTGATGCTTACACTAACATTGGATTTGACAATTTTGATGCCGGATGGTGCGGAGGAGCAGCAACGACTCTTGTAACAATAGAAGGAAATAATACATTACAAAAAAATCCAGGCGTTGTATGTCACGGAATTGATTTTCAAACAAATAGACAAAATTTAACAGAGTTTACTCATATCCATTTTGATTTTTACATTACTGATACAGATTTAACAGGAGATGTATTTAATTTAAAACTTGTTAATTTTAACGGCGGAGCAGCAGAGAGTTCAGCTTTAGAAATCAACATTAACGGAGGCTCTAATCCTCAATTAGTAGCAAATCAATGGGTTTCTGTTGATGTTCCAATTACTGCTCTTGGTGGTGTAGTAGCAAATAATTTAGCTCGTAATGATGTAGCTCAAATTGGTATCACAACAGCTATGGTAGATAATGTTTGGTATGATAATATCTATTTACACAAAAACACATTGAGTGTTTCAAGTTTTGACGCAGCTAAAATTAAAATGTATCCAAATCCGGCTACTACTAACTTCACAATTGAAGCAAAAGAAGCTATTGAAAAAGTATCTATATTTAATTTGTTAGGGCAAGAAGTTATTTCTAACAATGCAAATAGCCAACAAATTACAGTAGATATTTCATCTCTTCAAGTTGGTGCATATGTTGTAAAAGCAACTGTTAACGGAACCGTTTCAACTTCTAGAATTATTAAAGAATAACTATTTGAAAAGTACATCAAAAGCTGCCTCAACTGGGCAGCTTTTTTTTTTATAAAATGTGGGGTTTAAAGCATGCTCCGGATTTGTTAGGCCTTAGAAATTGATTTCAATTGTCTTTTTTGAGGGAAAACACTAATTAAGTAAACGTAAAACAAATAATTTCTAGTACTATACAAATTGATATAAACTATACAATAGATAATACCTTAGTCCTGTTAATAATCAAATTAAAATACAAATATTCTCAATTAATAACAAATCGAATAAAAGAAGCTTATAAACTTATAAATCATATTTTATAAGAACTTAAAAATGTTGTTAAGCCAATTATTGAAACGTTTCCGAAAACAAGCAATAAATCAACAAATCTTTTAAAAACAGACGATAAAGCAGACTTCTCAAACACAACAAACAACAAAAAGAAACTATACGCCACCTCAACATTATCGTTTGAACCCGTAGAATGCTAAAAAAAACAGTGATTCTGTTTCCTTTATAAAAATCCAATTAAAATGTACGTCTTAATTATAAAAGAAGCTTTTTTAAATTGAAAAAAAACTTATATCTATTTCAAAAAAACTATGCTTACGCCTTAATGATTAACCGTTTAGAAGTATTCATTAAATTTCACTAAACAAAGGAATGTGTTTGATATGTAATCTCCTTTTAAAAGAAGCATTTTTAAATTCACCTATGTAAATATAATTTTTGAGCAAAAAAGTTCTCTTTTTTTAATTTTTAATTGCTGTGTATATTTTTTGTTGAGGTTAATTTATTAATAATGTAATCTTTCATTACTATTTTTATAGAATCAAAAAATAAACTAACAACTTTTTGTATATTTCATTAATCTTTTTTAAACTAACAAACCAAATGAAAAAAATAATTTTATTGCTACTATTTTGGTCTTATTCACAATCTATTTTTTCTCAAACTGAAAAAGTATATGTAGACACGAATAATTCTCAAATGAAACTTAAAGTCAATGGAAAGGATTTTATAGTTAACGGAATGAATTGGGATTATTACCCGGTTGGCACAAACTATTCTTATAGTCTGTGGACACAACCCGATGGATTAATCCAAGAAGCATTAGACGAGGAAATGTCTTTGCTTAAAAACATGGGAGTAAATTCTATTCGTGTTTACACTGGAATTCCAAAAAAATGGATTGAATATATTCATACTAATTATGGTATCTATACGATGTTAAACCATTCTTTTGGAAGATATGGCTTAACATTAGATGGTGTTTGGACTCCAAATACTGAATATAGTAACGAAAAAACTAGAAAATTACTTTTAGAAGAAGTAAAACAAATTGCAGCCGAATATAAGGATACAAAAGGGCTTTTGCTTTTCTTATTAGGTAACGAAAACAATTACGGTTTGTTTTGGGATGGTGCAGAGACAGAAAACATTCCAATGGAAGACAGAAAATCTACTGTAAGAGCAAGATCAATGTATAAATTGTTTAATGAAGCTGCTCTGGCTATGAAAGCTATTGACCCTAACCATCCGGTTGCTTTGTGTAATGGTGATTTACTTTTCTTAGACTTAATTGCAGAAGAATGTAAAGATGTTGACATTTTTGGAACAAACGTTTATAGAGGCGTTTCTTTTGGAGATTTGTTTGATCGCGTTAAAAAAGAATACGGTAAACCAGTTCTATTTACTGAATTTGGTTCAGATGCATTTAATGTAATTACAAACCAAGAAGATCAAAAATCACAAGCCTATTATTTAAAAGGCAATTGGAAAGAAATCTATGAGAATGCAGCAGGTTTAGGCAAAGCAGGTAACTCATTAGGTGGTTATACTTTTCAATTTAGTGATGGTTGGTGGAAATTCGGTCAAACTACAGGTTTAGATGTTCATGACTCTAACGCTTCATGGTCAAACGGTGGTTATCAAAAAGATTTCTCCGAAGGTGAAAACAATATGAACGAAGAATGGTTCGGAATTTGTGCCAAAGGCCCAACAAATGAAAAAGGATTATATCAATTATATCCTCGTGCAGCTTACTACTTATTGAAAGATTTGCACAAATTCAATCCGTATGCTCCTGGAGCTAATCTGGAAAGTATTAATTTACATTTTGGAGATGCACAAATCATGGATGCAGCATTGAGAGCAAGAGGCGATAAAGCAGCCATGGGAGGAAATGATTCACAGGTTCTAAGAATAAGTAATCTTAGAGCGGAGTTTACTACATTTAACACTGGTGGAAGCTTAATTACAACTCCTGAATCAGATAATCCGGATACGAACGAATACCCTAATCAATTAGGATTTGATCACATGCAGTCTTACTTTATTGGCGTTGAAGGAAAACCTTCTGCGAATATGACAGCTAACGTAAATGTGAATATTTTAGGTCGCGTAGCGGAAAACCCTATCAATGAAATTTTCTACGAAAACAGAGGTCGTGCACAAAACGTTGAAACAGCAGATGGAAGAGTATTATCTACTGATATCAACCGTGTTCAAATATATAATGCTTCTTATAACTGGAACGCTAAAGACTTCGATTTAAGAGGTTTCTACAGAGTTGGTCATTATCATTGGGGTTATGAAGGCGATTTCTTTGGTCTTTATCCTGAAGCAAATTACGGGCCAAATTTAGACATCTACAACGGTGAAACTCTTGGTTTTGAAGTTGATGGAAAAAGAAGCCTAAAAGGATTAAAAGCGGCTTTCGGTCCACAATTATGGTGGGGGGCTAACCCTGCTTATTTATTGAAATATGCCAAACAAGTAGGAAAATTTAATCTAGCGGCTGTTTATCACGAAGATATCAATCAAGCCGAAGTTTCTCAATCAGTTTCATCTATTGCATTTCCTGTACCAAAAACTAGAAGAGCTACAATTTATGTACAGCGAAAAATAGGTAGCTTAGGCATCGAATTAGGTGGTATTTGGGGAGGACAACCATTAAATGGAAGAGAATTCCAAATGATGGATGGAGACGTAGTAAAAGTTGATAAAATTAACTCGAAAGATAATTGGGGAGGAAAAGCTAAACTTACTTTCTCCAAAGGAAAATTTAATGCTTATACACAAGGAGCTATCCAAGGTTTAGTAGCCAACGGAGGTGCTGATGCTACGCAAACCTTCACTGGTTGGAGATTAAAAGATACCGGTAGTGGAAACCAAATGAATTTCTTAGCTGGTTTCACATACAACGTAAATACCAATTTTCAAATTGCACCAAACTTTTTATGGCAAAAACCATTAGTAGAAGCAATGCCAAACGGTGTTGATGCACCAGGAAGATTGAGAAACATTTTAGACGACCCATTTATTGTTAGAGGAAACAGAGAAACTATTGGTGGTGAACTATTGCTTTCTTATGACCCAACTCCCGGAACTTGGATGTACGAATGGAACAATGACATGGTGGAAGATGCAAAATTTGCATTCAGCACAGGTTTTGTTTATCGTCATTTACCAACTACACAAGATGCGGCCATTGGTTTCTTATCTAATCGTTCTTCTTTTGCTTTTGAAAGATCTGCTCCCGCAGAAGATTTATGGGAATCAAATACTAGAATTGTTTCAAAATTAACTCCTGACTTTGGACTTATTGCAAACATCTACTTCGGAAACGGACAAGCAAATGGTGATTCAGACAGAACCATCAACAGAATGGGATACGATTTAAGAGCGATTTACAGAAAAGTAAAAGTTGTTACTTCATTAAAATTAAACGACTGGGGACCATTCGATTACCACAGAGATTTTAACTTAACTTATCCTTTACAAAGTGCTTTAGATATTTCAACTTCTGTTGGAAAGCCTAATTGGTTTATTTTACCGGATACCAGAATCGGAATCATGGGAATTTGGCGTTCATTAGATCAATATTCACCAAGATACTCTCCTACTGCTGTTCCACCAAATACTTTCCCTGCTGTACCGGAAATAAGTCCTGTTGGATTTGGAAAAGGTAACGAATGGGAAATTAGAACCTACATTCATATAAATATTGGAAAATAATTTTAAAAAATTGAAAAAATGAAAAATAGAAAAATTAATTATTTAGTAAAGACTCTACTTTTAGGATTGGTTCTAGTTACCAGTCTTAATTGTGAGAGAGATTTGTCCGATGAGGCTACCGATGCTACTTTTGCTAAGACAGCAGAAGTTTATACCGATGATTTCGTTGGAATGGGAAGCAATTTTTATTTCCCTTATGGTGATTCAAAATTCACAGCTTTTTCTGTTGATGTTGAACAAGGTTTTGAAAGCAATTCCTCTATACGAATTGATGTGCCAAACAATACTGATCCCGAAGGAGCTTATGCCGGCGGTATTTTTAGAATAGACGGTGCTGGTCGTAATTTAACAGAATACGATGCATTAACATTTTATGCTAAAGCCTCGCAAGGGGTTGCAGTTGGTGAATTTGGTTTTGGTGAAGATTTTGACCAAAACAAATACATGGCAACAATTACAAATGTTAGTGTTGGAACAAATTGGACAAAAATTATAATCCCAATTCCGGATGCTTCAAAATTATTGCAAGAAAGAGGAATGTTTAGGTATGCAGCCGGAACAAATGGCACAAATGGTTTTGGCTACACATTGTGGATAGATGAAATTAAATTTGAAAAATTAGGAACAATCGCTCATGGCCAAGCTTCTATCATGAATGGAAATAATGTGTCTGAAACTACTTTTGTTGGCGTTAATTCAAATGTAGAAGGTGTAATTTCAACTTTCAATTTACCTAACGGGGTTAACCAAGTTGTAAATTTAAGCACCGCCTATTTAGATTTTTCATCCTCTAACCCTAACGTAGCAACAGTTGATGCTAATGGGCTTATAACATCTGTGAGTCCAGGAACAGCTGTAATTACAGCTACAATTGGTGGTGTAGCAGCAACCGGAAGCTTAACGATTAATTGTGTAGGCACATTTGTTCACGCTCCTACACCTCCTCAAAATCAAGCAAATGTTATTTCGATTTTTTCTAATAAGTTTACAAATGTGCCTGTAAATTATTATAACGGTTACTGGCAACCATGGCAAACTACAGTTTCAAATGATTTTACCGTAAATAATGACGATATCTTAAATTACACCATTTTCAATTTCGTAGGTATCGAATTTAGTAACCCAACTATTGATGCAACAGCTATGACGCATTTTCATTTAGATGTTTTTATCCCAGGGCCTGTTGCTCCCGGAAGAGAACTTAGAGTAATTGTTGTAGATTTTGGTGCAGGCGGAGTTTTTGGTGGCGGTGATGATACTAGACATTCTACAACTTTTACAGCTCCAACATTAGTTTCGCAAAATTGGATTTCTATTGATATTCCTTTTGCAAACATGCCAAATTTAGCTAGTAGATCTCATTTAGCACAAATTATTTTAGAAGGTGGTGACGGTTCAGTTCTTTATGCTGATAACATCTATTTCTATAATTAATCTAATTTCTAACTTACTTCATAAAAAAATAAAAAATGAAATTAAAATATATATCAAATAAAAAGGGTTTCCTATTTGCTAGTTCTTTTCTATTGCTTTTGGCTTGTTCTGAAGACGAAAAACAACAAGTAATTACAAAAACTAATCTTGTAATGCAAGAAGAATTCGATACAAATGGTGCTCCTAATCCAGCTTTGTGGAGTTATAATATCGGAACAGGTAATAACGGCTGGGGAAATAACGAACTTCAATATTACACAGATAGACCTGAGAACATTGTTGTAGAAGATGGTATGTTAAAAATTACTGCTCGACAAGAATTGTATTTAGGTTCTTCATACACTTCTGCCAGAATTTTAACCAAAGGTAAATTTGAACAAAAATACGGTCGAATCGAAGCTCGAATAAAATTGCCTTGGGGAAAAGGTTTATGGCCTGCCTTTTGGATGCTTGGTGCTAATATTGATGAAGTAGGCTGGCCGCAATGTGGTGAAATCGACATCATGGAATACCTTGGCAACCAACCAACTAAGGTGTTAGGTACTGTTCATGGACCAGGTTATTCTGCAGGTGAATCTGTTTCTAAAACCTATACATTACCAAACAGTCGATTTGATACTGATTTTCACATTTTTGGTATCGAATGGGGTGAAAATTATATCAATTATTATGTTGATGATGTTCTTTACAATCAAATTACACCAGCCGATGTTGAGGGTGAATGGGTATTTAATCAACCTTTTTATATCATCTTAAACATGGCCGTTGGAGGAAATTTACCCGGTTCACCAAATGGTGACACCTCATTCCCACAAACAATGTTAGTTGATTACATAAGAGTTTACGAATAACAAAAAATTTAAAAAGTCTGAATTTCAAATAATTATGAGCCAAAGTTTGTATAAAATGAATGTTGAAGAATTAAATATAGATACTAAATCAATTTCCATGGAAATGGTTTCCATCAAAGGAGAAAGCTATTATAAAATAGTTAACTCAGATGCAATGAGACCATTTTTTATGAGCATTGTTAGTGATTCCAATCATTGGTTGTTTATTTCCAGTAACGGAGGATTAACAGCCGGAAGAAAAAATGCAGAATTCGCCCTCTTCCCCTATTACACCGATGATAAAATCACAGAATTTGCAGATATTACAGGAAGTAAATCGATATTTCAAATCCATTCCAACGAAGAAACTCTTATCTGGGAACCTTTTTCAGAACGTTTCAACGAAAAGTATAAAATCAGCAGAAATTTATACAAGAATACCTACGGCAATAAAATCATATTTGAAGAAATTTTTCACGATTTACAGCTTACGTTTCGATATCATTGGAATTCGAGCAATGCATTTGGCTTTGTGCGAACTTCAGAAATCATAAACGATTCGAATAAAAATTATAAAATCACCCTATTAGATGGAATTCAAAACATTCTTCCTCAAGGTGTAGAAAGCGGTTTGCAAGCAACTACCAGTAATTTGGTAGATGCTTACAAACGCAGCGAATTAGAAGAAAACAGCGGATTAGGGATTTTTGCACTTAGTGCCATTATTGTTGATAAAGCTGAGCCGAGCGAAGCTCTCAAAGCCAATATCGCTTGGTCATTGGGATTAGAAAATCCAATTTATTTACTTTCATCCAGACAAGTTGCTGCTTTCCGAAAAAATAAAAAACTAACAAAGGAAACAGATATTAAAGGTGAAAAAGGAGCTTATTTTGTTTCCACCGATTTGATTTTAGAAAGTAATTCAACCAAAAGTTGGAAAATTATTGCCAATGTAAATCAAAATCAGGCTCAAATAATTGAATTGGCAGAAGCAATTTCTACCGATAAAACGTTGGAACAAAAAGTGGCTGATGATGTCAATCTTGGCACGCAAAACCTCATCGCTTTGAACGCTACGGCGGATGGATTACAATTCACAGCTGATGCCCGAAAAGATACCCGCCATTTTTCGAATGTTTTGTTCAACATCATGCGTGGTGGAATTTTTGATAACAATTACCAAATTGAAAAAACCGATTTCACTACTTACATTTCAAAAGCAAACAAACTTGTTTTTGAAAAAAACAAATCCTTTTTAAACGAATTGCCAACCACTTTCGAGTATTCTGATTTGCAAAAACGTATTGAAAAGTTGCATGATGCAGACTTAATTCGATTGTGCATAGAATACCTTCCGCTGAAATTTAGCAGAAGACACGGTGACCCAAGTCGACCTTGGAATAAGTTTTCCATCAATACCAGAAGTGAAATAGACGGTTCAAAAATTTTAGATTACGAAGGAAACTGGCGTGACATTTTTCAAAACTGGGAAGCTTTAGCTTATGCATTTCCGGAATTTATTGACGGAATGATTCACAAATTTTTAAATGCTTCTACTTTTGATGGATATAATCCTTATCGAGTGACCAAAAGCGGTTTCGACTGGGAAGCCATTGAACCCGACAATCCGTGGTCGTACATTGGTTATTGGGGCGATCATCAAATTATCTATTTATTGAAATTTTTAGAGTTTATAGAAAAATACCAACCTGGTAAATTAAATTCGTATTTTGATAAAGATTGTTTTGTATATGCAGCCGTTCCTTATATCATCAAATCGTATGAGGAAATTGTTCAAAACCCAAAAGACACAATTGGTTACAGCCATGAATGGGAAGCAAAAATAAACACCAGAAGAAAAACAATTGGAGCAGACGGAGCTTTGTTGCGAGACAATAACGATGAAATTTATCACGTTAATTTGATTGAAAAAATTCTGGCAACTGTTTTGGCAAAAATGTCAAATTTTATTCCCGAAGCCGGTATTTGGATGAACACCCAACGCCCGGAATGGAACGATGCTAATAATGCATTGGTTGGAAATGGTGTTTCAATGGTTACTCTATATTATTTAAGAAGATTTTTAAAATTCTTTGACCAATTACTGGAGAATTCAAACCAAGAAACTATCAAAA
Organism: Flavobacterium sp. T50_26; assembly: GCF_057652995.1. Classification (NCBI taxonomy): domain Bacteria; kingdom Pseudomonadati; phylum Bacteroidota; class Flavobacteriia; order Flavobacteriales; family Flavobacteriaceae; genus Flavobacterium; species Flavobacterium sp. T50_26. Next base: position 104,270 of record NZ_JBYFCC010000012.1, on the reverse strand, counting down.
TTTCGAATGAAATGGTTGAATTTTATCATGCTATCAGAGAAAATCTTTTGGCATTTCAACCGCATTTATCTTCTTCGATTAATAATGAAAATAGAAAAAAAATAGTAGATGCTTTAGGAAATGCTGCTTCCGATTACCGTCATCAAATTTACAACAGTGGATTTTGGGGTAAAAAAAGAACGCATTCCATGGCCGGTTTAAAAACATTTACGAAAGTAAGTTTAGATTTTATTGATCATGCCATTAAAGCCAATCAACGTCCGGACAAATTGTTTCACGCATATAATTTAATGTCGATTGAAAACAATGGCGTTACTATTTCCTATTTAGCTGAAATGTTAGAAGGTCAAGTGGCCGTTTTAAGTTCAGGATTTTTAAACGGTAAAGAATCGCTTGAAGTGCTAAATGCGTTGAGAAATAGTTCGTTGTATCGCAAAGATCAAGAAAGTTATATTTTATATCCAAATAAAGAATTACCTAAGTTTTTAGAAAAAAATACAATTCCAAAAGAAAAAGTTGAATCGTCTGAATTAATGCAAACATTACTTCATCAACACAATTTTCAATTGATAAACAAAGACATCAAAGGAGGCTATCATTTTAATGGAAATTTCCATAACGCTAATGATGTAAAAACTGCTTTGGAAGAACTTGGAAAGCAAGAACAGTTGAAAGATTTAGTTACCAAAGATGCTGAAAAAGTGTTGCAAATTTTTGAAGATGTATTCAACCACAAAGCATTTACCGGTCGGTCCGGAACATTTTATGGATATGAAGGTTTGGGTTCAATTTACTGGCACATGGTTTCAAAACTGCACGTTGCCGTATCAGAAGTTTGCGAAGCAGCAGTTAACAATAAAGAAAGTCAAGAAATTATTGATGCCTTAATTGCTCATCATTATGAAATTGGTGAAGGAATCGGCGTTCATAAATCGCCCGAGGTCTACGGAGCTTTTCCAACCGATCCATATTCACACACACCATTCAATAAAGGAGCACAACAACCGGGAATGACTGGTCAAGTAAAAGAAGACATCCTTGCCAGAATTAGTGAATTAGGCGTAAAAATGAAAGGCGGAAAACTACAATTTCACCCTTCTCTATTACAAAAAAAGGAGTTTTTATCCCAAGCTAAAGAAGTGAATTTTATTTTGGAAGATAGCAGTAAAAAAGTAATGAAACTTGATGAAAATTCGTTGGCATTTACCGTTTGTCAAGTGCCGATAATTTATAAAATTGACTCATCAAATGCTCTTACAGTTTATTATAAAAACGGAACAAAAGAAGTGTTTCAAACCTTGGAATTAGATAAAAAAACAAGTGAAAAAATATTCCAGAGAACTGGAGAAGTTGAATCTGTATTCGTATCATTAACCGAGAATAACTTACGATAATGAAAAAGTTGATTTACATCATATTCCTCATGGTTCTATCATGTAATCAAAAAGACAATAACAATTTAGTCTCAAAAGAAATTACGGCCAAAATGATTTTAGGAAACGCAAACTATCAAGCTATTTGTTACGGAGGATATCGCACAAATTCTCGCGAAATTCAACCCACAATTGCTGAAATAAAAGACGATTTAAAGCTACTTTCTGCCATAAACATTAAAGTTTTACGAACCTATAATGTGCATTACGAAGAAGTTTCAAATTTGTTAAAAGCCATCACCGAACTAAAAAAAGATGATGAAAATTTTGAAATGTATGTAATGTTGGGTGCTTGGATCGACTGTAAAAATGCGTGGACAAATATGCCCCCAATTCATCATGAAGAAAGCGATCGCAATGCAATTGAAATTGCAGAAGCCGTTCGATTAACCAATCAATATCCTGATATTGTTAAAATTATTGCTGTAGGAAATGAAGCTATGGTAAAATGGGCAACAAGCTATTATGTTACCCCAAATATCATTTTAAAATGGGTGAATCATCTTCAGAATTTGAAGAAGGAAAATAAATTGCCAAAAGACGTTTTAATAACTAGTTCAGACAATTTTGCTTCTTGGGGAGGTGGCGATAGCGAATATCATGTAGAAGAATTAAATCAATTAATCAAATCCGTTGATTATATTTCGATGCACACCTACCCGATGCATGACACCCATTACAATCCCGTTTTTTGGGGAATTAAAGAAAATGAACAACAGTTATCTGATAAAGAAAAAATTGATGCTGCAATGCTCAGATCAAGAGATTATGCCATTAATCAATACAATAGTGTTGTTAAGTATATGAAATCAATTGGTGTAAACAAACCGGTTCATATCGGAGAAACAGGTTGGGCAACGCAATCCAACGAACATTACGGAAATAATGGTGCAAAAGCCACTGACGAATATAAATCAGCACAATTTTATATGTTGATGCGTGAATGGAGTAACAAAGAAAAAATTTCCTGTTTCTATTTTGAAGCCTTTGACGAAAATTGGAAAGATAGTGGTAATCCATCAGGTTCTGAAAATCATTTTGGATTAATTAATTTACAAAACCAAGCCAAATATGTACTTTGGAATCAAGTGGATAACGGAACTCTTAAAGGATTAACCCGAAACGGAAAACCAATTACAAAAACCTACAATGGAGATGAAATAGCCATGTGGATGGATGTTAAAACACCTACTTCTATTTTAAAAAACTAAGAAATGAAAGAATGTTTCCACATAAATTTCAATTTAAAATTTTTAACAACACCGTTAATAATCGCATTTTTTATGACAAGTTGTTCCGTTACAAAAGAATTAGACGTGGAAGTGTTTGAAACTTCAGAAGCTGGAAATTCATTAACAAAAATGACAAAATTTTCAGCAAGCGAAAATCCAATTACTATTAGTATAAATCCTCAAGAAAAATTTCAAACTATCACAGGAATTGGAGGATCTTTCACTGAATCTTCAGCTTATTTGCTCAATCGATTAAGTAAAGAAAATAGAAAAAAAATTCTCGATGCTTATTTTAGTGATGAAGGTGCAAAGTATTCATTAACCAGAACACATATTGCCTCTTGTGATTTTTCATTGAGTAATTACACCTATGCCAAAGTAGAAAACGACATGAAGTTGGAACATTTCACTATCGAAGATGATAAAAACGATTTGATTCCGATGATTTTAGAAGCGAAAGCGATTTCTAAAGATGGGTTTAAAATAATCTCTTCACCTTGGTCCTGCCCGCCTTGGATGAAAGACAATAAAAATTACGTTGGCGGAAAATTATTACCCGAATATAACGATGCCTTTGCACTCTACTTTTCAAAATATTTAGAGGCCTATAAAAAAGAAGGCATAGATATTTGGGGAGTTACAGTTATCAACGAACCGCATGGAAACGGAAACAACTGGGAAAGCACACATTTTTCACCCGAAGAAATGACTTTGTTTGTACAAAATCATCTCGGACCAAAATTAGAAAAAGATGGTTGGAAGGATGTAAAAATCTTCGGCTACGACCAAAACAGAGCCGGTTTACCGGAATGGGTAGATGCGATGTATAAAAACGAAGAAACTTCCAAATATTTTGCCGGAACTGCCATTCATTGGTATGAAAGCACCTATGATTTTTTTCCGGATGCGTTGCAATATGCTCACAAAAAAGCACCCAATAAATATTTAATCGAAACCGAAGGTTGCGTAGATTCTGAAATTCCACATTGGCAAGATGATGCTTGGTATTGGAAAAAAGAAGCAACCGATTGGGGTTGGGATTGGGCAAGTGAAAAAGACAAACATTTACATCCAAAATATGCTCCGGTAAATCGTTATGCAACCGATATTATTGGTTGTTTGAACAATTGGGTAGATGGTTGGATTGATTGGAACATGGTTCTTGACCGTCAAGGTGGGCCAAATTGGTTTAAAAACTGGTGTGTGGCTCCGGTAATTGTTGACCCTGAAAAAGATGAAGTTTATTTTACACCTTTATATTATGTAATGGCACATTTCAGCAAATTCATGCGTCCGGGAGCTGTTAAAATTGGTTGTACAATAAGCAATAATGAATTAATGGCTACTGCAGTTAAAAATCCTGATAACTCGATTGCCCTTGCAGTTTTTAATCCAACAAATAAAGTGCAAACACTGAAAATTCAACTCAATAATAAAATCAAAAATATTTCAATCGATGCAAATGCTCTGCAAACGGTTGTAATTAAATAATAATCTAAAAATACCTTAGTTATGTCAAATAATACTTTAAAAGCTAAAGTCCCAATGGGTCAAAAAATAGCATTTGGCCTAGGAATGTTAGCAAATCAAATGTTCCCTGCGGCACTGGGTATTTTTATTGTTGTTCTGGTTGAAAATCTGGGCTTTCCGGGTTGGATGTTGGGCGTAATCTATTTTGTACCTAAACTTTTTGACGCTGTTACTGATCCAATTATGGGGTTTATCACCGATAATACAAAATCAAAATGGGGACGAAGAAGACAATATGTATTTATTGGAGCAATCGTTATGGGATTATCATTTGCCTTCATGTGGCAATTGTATTCCGGCGATAGTGTGAATTATAATTTCACCTATTTTTTAATATGGTCATTAGCCTTTTATCTTGGTTTAACTATTTTTAGTGTTCCCTACGTAGCGATGGGTTATGAAATGAGTGATGATTTTCATGAACGCACAGACATAATGGCTATAGCTCAATTTATTGGTCAATTAGCGTGGGTAATTGCTCCTTGGTTTTGGGTAATTATGGCAGATAAGTCAATGTTTGAATCCGGTGAAATTGCAACAAGAACATTAGCCATTTATGTAGCCATTGGTTGTACTATTTTAGCTGCAATACCAGCAATCTTTATCAGTAGTAAGTCATCCTTAAATGAGAAATATGAGCCTTTAACCATAAAAAGTATTGGAAGCAGTTTTGATCTAATCATTGAGGGTTTTAAAGACGCTTTAAAAATCGTTCCATTTAAAAAGTTATGTATCGCAACTTTTCTAATATTTAATGCTTTCAATACCATAGCAGGCTTTTCTTACTTCATTATAAAATATTATCTATTTAGTGAAAATCCGGATCAAATTGGTTTTTGGCCTACTCTATTTGGTAGTGTTGGGGCAATTGTAACAACCTTAGTAGTTATTCCAATTGTATCCAAAATGTCTAAAATAGTTGGTAAAAAGAAGGCATTTATTTGGTCGCAAAGTATTTCAATCATTGGTTACATTCTATTGTGGTTTCTTTTTGTACCAGGAAAACCCTATTTATTTCTTTTTGCCCTACCCTTTTTCTCATTCGGAATTGGAAGTTTATTTACATTAATGATGTCTATGACGTCTGATGTAATTGATATTGATGAACTAAATACAGGCAAACGCAGAGAAGGAATTTTTGGAGCCATTTACTGGTGGATGGTAAAATTTGGATTAGCAATTGCTGGTTTATTAAGCGGTTTAATTTTAACTCTTGTAGATTTTAAATCAGGAGCACCAACACAAACCTATGAATCAATGTTTGGGTTGCGAATATTTTTCTCAGGTTTACCAATTCTGGGTACTTTGATTGCAATTTGGGTCATGCGAGATTATGATGTAACAGAAGAACGTACGTTAGAAATAAGTGCAGAATTAGCTAAAAGAAAAGCACTTAAAAACACTCAATCTTCTTCCTATTTACCAGGAAAATTAAAATCATTGATAAAAAACAACAACATAAACACTAGTAATGGTTCCTCCTTCAATATCAAAAATACATCTGAAATAAAATCGATTTATTCAGAAATATTAAATAATGGCATTCACGGTCTTTGTTTTAGTCCCTATGTTGAAGGTCAACAAGCTGGAGATATTTTATCTTCTAATCAAATAAAAAGACGATTAGATATAATTGCTCCACACACCAAATGGATTCGTTCGTTTTCATGTACCGAAGGAAATGAATTAATACCTGAAATTGCTCATCAAAAAGGATTAAAAACAGTTGTTGGAGCATGGATAAGTAATGATAAGGTGAGAAATGAAAAAGAAATTCAAACACTTATAAGATTAGCCAAAGCCGGTTTAGTTGATATTGCCGCCGTTGGAAATGAAGTTTTACATCGTAACGAAATTTCAGAAGAAGAACTTATTGACTACATCAAAAGAGTCAAAGAAGCATTACCAACTATTCCTGTATCTTATGTAGATGCGTATTATCAATTTTTAGATAAACCAAATCTAATTTCAAATTGTGACGTGCTTTTGGTAAACTTTTATCCATTTTGGGAAGGAGCTCATAATGATTATGCTATTTCCTATCTGCAAAACATGTTGGAAGTTACACAATCAGTAGCAAAAGGAAAGAAAATAATTATCTCAGAAACTGGTTGGCCAAGTAAAGGAGAAAGTGTTGACGAAGCAGTTCCATCAGAAGTTAATGCCATGAAATATTTTGTTGTATCTCAAGAATGGGCAAAAATTAACAACATTGAGTTATTTCACTTCTCCTCTTTTGATGAATCCTGGAAAGTGAAACAAGAAGGAACTGTTGGAACTGCTTGGGGAATTTGGGATAAAAACGAAAAATTAAAATTTGAATTAAAAACAGATACGTATGTCATTTAGAGAAGGTCATTATTTTTCATTCGATGAAAATAAAAGTTATACGGATAGCAAAAATGTTCCTCAGGAAATTCAAATCGCTGAATATACCTCAGAAGAATTATCCAAATTATGGCTAAAAACGCTAAAAAATGGTATGCATGGCATTTGTTTTAGCATGTATGAAAACGATCAGAAACCTGGTGATATCATTTATGGTGAACAAGTAAACAGACGTATTCAAATTCTTAAACCTTATGCCAAATGGGTTCGGTCATTTTCATGTATCGAAGGCAATGAACACATTCCAAGAATTGCTCATGAAAACGGAATGAAAACCTTAGTTGGTGCTTGGTTGAGTGATGATTTAGAACTTAATGAAAAAGAAATCGAAGGTCTTATTACTTTAGCCAAAGAAGGTTGCGTAGATATTGCCGCTGTTGGAAATGAAGTTATGTACCGAAACGATTTAACCGAAGAGCAATTACTAGAATACATTGGTCGTGTAAAAGAAGCTCTTCCAAATATTCCTGTTGGCTATGTTGATGCATATTACGAGTTTTCACATCGTCCGAGAATTACAGAAATTTGCGATGTTATTTTAACCAATTGTTATCCCTATTGGGAAGGTTGCCCAATTGAACACGCCTTTAATCATATGAAAAGTATGTTCGAATCGGCTAAGCATGCCGGAAACGGAAAACGTGTAATCATCACCGAAACCGGTTGGCCAAGTCAAGGTGGGTCGCTCAAAGGTGCAGTTGCATCTCATGAAAATGCCATGAAATATTTTATCGATACCCAAAATTGGTCCAAACAAAATGATATTGAAATATTCTACTTTTCCTCTTTTGATGAAGGTTGGAAAGTTGGCCCCGAAGGTGAAGTTGGTGCGTATTGGGGATTATGGGATAAAAATGAAAAATTAAAATACCAAACTGATAAATAAAAAAATAAACCTTCTTAAAAATATCAAACATATCAGTTATCTAAACTTATATGCTGGTTAAAAAAAGGAAAAATACAGTTAAAGGTTATCCTTTTAACTTAAAAACGCTATGTTAATCTGCCCTATTATTATGAAAAAATCAATCTTTTTTGCTCTCTTTTTATCCTTATTTATGACCTCACAATCTAGTAATGCTCAAGTTGATGTAGTATACAACGATCTTGTATGGTCTGACGAATTTGATTCTAATGGTGCCGTAAATTCAACCAAATGGCATCATCAAACGCAATTGCCAAATGGTGGAAGTTGGTTTAACGGTGAAGTACAACATTATACTAACCTCATTTCAAATTCATTTATAAACAATGGTGTTTTGAACATTGTGGCAAAAAAAGAAAACTATACCAATCAAGGCGTAACGAAACAATATACTTCTGCCCGATTAAATTCAAAATTTGCATTTCTATATGGTCGTGTTGATATTCGAGCAAAAATACCAACCAATCAAGGTACGTGGCCTGCTTTATGGATGTTAGGTAAAAACGTAAACGAAGATGGTGGTTTTTTTGATAATCAGTTTGGAAATACGGGTTGGCCTGCTTGTGGCGAAATTGATATCATGGAACACGGAATCACGCAATCGCAACCTGCAGGTTACGTACAAAGTGCCATTCATACGCCTTCATCATTTGGAAATACCGTTAATCATGGAGGTACAATTGCTTCAAATTTAGGAAATGACTTTCATGTTTATTCAATGAATTGGTCTCCGTTTCAAATTACTTTTCTTTTGGATGGAGTAGCATTTTACACCTATAATCCGGCAGTTAAAAATGCGAATACATGGCCGTTTGATGCAGAACAATACCTTTTGTTAAACATCGCTATGGGTGGAGTTGCCGGAAATATTCCTTCTAATTTCACACAAGCAACAATGGAAATTGATTACGTTAGAGTTTACCAAAATACTTTAGTTGATTCGGAAGCTCCTACTAATTTTACGGCTTCTGTTGGAGAAGTAACGAGCTCTACGATTGAATTGCTATTAAATGCAGAGGACAATTCGGAGAATGTAGTTTATTCAATCGATTATGATGGTCAAAATATAACTACGGCAAACCCTTCCGGAGAAGAAAAATCAGTTATCATTCCAAATTTGATGCCTTCTACAACATACAATTTTTCTGTTTCAGCAAGTGATGTTACCGGAAATGAATATATCAACAACCCAATTCTTTTAAGTGCAACAACAACTGCAGTAACTGGTTGTTCAGGAACCGATACAGAAGCACAACAAGGTAATTTCTCCATTGGATATAATTATGCTTTTGAAACAATTGGAAACGATGTGAAAATTACGTTTGAATTATTAGATACCGATAAAGTGGGTGTCGTTGCTTTCTTATGGCGACAAACTCCATTTACAGAATATCAAATGACAAATGTTTCAGGAAATGTTTACACATACACAATTACCGGACAAACCATTGGTTCAACAATAAGTTATGCTGTTAAATTTGCTTATGCAGGAGGGTTATCTGTTACCCGCTATTTTTCATATGTTGTGGGAGATGATTGTTCACTGACAGTTGATTCTTCACAAGACCTCGATTTATTTACTTTTGTTAATCCTGTATCGGATTATATGTATTTAAATCCGAATGTTTCAATTGATAAAGTAGAAATTCACAATTTACAGGGTAAGTTGGTTTTAGTTTCATCTACACCAAATGATTCAATAAACATCAAAAATTTATCAAAAGGAATGTATTTAGTAAGTGTTTATCAAGAAAATAAAAAAAGTGTCAAAAAAATGATTGTAAAATAAACCTGATTTGTTTTTGTGGCTTATTTTTTACTATTTATCTTATTAACAGGTTATTAACCAATATTTTTTGGTTTTGTTAATAAAATTAAATAGCTTTGTTTGAATCAAATTACTCTAAATATGAAAAAAATTATTCTCATATTAGTATTTGTTGCCACAAACTTAGACTTACTAGGTCAAACCGTTCAGGATTCTCCAAAACTATTCACGGAGGCTGTTCGAACAAACTTTCTCAAATATAGATCGCAAAGCAACGAAGCATATCGTGTTGGCGATTTTGAACGAGGTCAATTTTTATTTGATAGTTTAGTTCAAAATCAACTCATTGGTTCCAAGTTTAATGATTATTCTTTAAAAAGAGTTTCTAACCGAAAACTCAAAATGAGTAAAATTAAAAAACCAATTTTTCTGATAACTTATGCCGCTTGGTGCATTCCCGGAAAAGGAGAAATTCCCGCACTAAACAAATTGGCAAAAGAAAATAAAGACATTGAATTTATTGTAATTGTTTGGGGCAAAAAACAAGAGGTTAAAAAATTTGCAAAAAAATTCAGCAGTAATATCGAAATCTGTTACGCTCACAAAAATTATAAAAACGACAATGAAATCGTAGAAAGCATGCGTGAAACATTAGGCTTTCCTACCTGTTATATGATTGATGAACATTTGCAAGTTGTAAATATCAAAAGAGGTTCTGCTCCTACTCCATTTAAAACACCAACAAAAAAAGCGGTAGAAATGAATTATACGGTTTTTAAAGATCGCATTTCGGAGCTAATAAAATTCAAAGAAGACAAAAAAGAATTGCTGGTTACCAATTAATTATTTCCCTAAAATAAGTTTTCCTGCTACAAGCAATAAAATAACCCCAAAGATTTTTTTGAGTATTTTTTCATCAATTTGAACAGCAAATTTACTTCCGATGTAGCCACCTATAACAAAAAACACAGCAATAACGGCCGCATATTTCCAATCCACATAGCCTTCTTTGTAGTAGTTAAATGCCGCCAAAGCTGTTACAGGAACAGATAGAACCGCCAAACTCGTTCCTTGTGATTGGTGCTGTGTCATCCCCAAAAGCAAAAGTAAAGGCACCATAATAATTCCTCCTCCAATGCCAATTAATCCACTCAAAATTCCGGCCATCAGTCCGATAAACAATAAAACGATTAAAGTTGAAATAGTCATTCTCATTGGTTTATTTAATATCCTTCTGTTGGAATTTCAATTGTATATGTCTTCTTAGTTTTATTTTCTAATTTCTTATCACGTAACCACGGATTATGAATTTTTAAAATCTTATAGTTAATTCCTTGATTTTTAGCAAAAACAGCCAAGTCAGTAATTGTAGAATCAATTTCAATTTTCTTCACTTCGATTGGATGATACAATTGCTCGCTCGGAATTTCAAAACCGTATTTGGCAGAATTTTTCATGATTTCTTTCAAAGCTAAAATTCTAAAAACATAACGTGAAGTTTCTTCCGTTAGCAACAAATCATAATAATCCGTTACTTGTTGATTGGTAATTTGTTTATTCACACCGCCCGAACCACCATTGTAAGCAGCTGCAGCTAAAGTCCAATTTCCGAACTTATTTTTTGCAGCTAAAAGATAACGACATGCTGCCTCAGTTGATTTTTCAAGATGATAACGTTCGTCTACAAAATCATTCACTTCCATTCCGTGCTCTTTAGCAGTTTCAGGCATAAATTGCCAAACACCACGAGCTCCTGCGGGAGAAACCACGTTGGCTAAACCACTTTCAATAACAGCTAAATATTTAAAATCATCCGGAATTCCATGTTTTTTCAATATCGGTTCAATTACCGGAAACGCACGATTTGCTCTTTTAAGAATTAATGTTGTGGTAGAATGCAAATTGGTGTTAATAACCATTTCTCTATCCAATCGCTCACGAACATCGGCAATGTGTAAAGGCGTTTTTTCACCTGCAAAATCAATTTCCAAAGGAAGTGCTACTACTTCTCTTTTTTCTGCTACAACAATTTTCTTTGATGTTGAGTAAACAAATAGTCCGCTTAAACCAATTAAAACTGCTGCTATTGCTACATTTCTTATCCTTTTCATACCTATCAATATTTATTTGTTAATTGTAAAACTACAAAAATCAGTCCAACTCAGCTATTATTTAAAATAATTTTTGGCAAATTTTCATTCAACCATTTGAATTTATTTAAAATCATGATGTGGGTTCCACCTTTTACAACGGTACAATCCTTTATATATTTTATTGGAAAAACATCATCTGCATCTCCGTGAATATGAATTACTGATTGATCCGGATCGGTTCTATCCCAAAGGATAATTGTTTCAATCGCCCAATCTAAATAGCATTTATCTCGTACACAAAGATAGCGATCATATAATTTTAATCGTTGCTTGACCGTATCACCGTAGGCAAATTTTGACAATGTTTCCACATTTTGAACCAAGCCTGTTGGCAATAATTTGTAAACTTTGGTTGATTTTGCAATTTTTAATCGTCTGGGATATTCCTTATTCGATTTTACACTTGAAATAATAATTGTCTTTTTTACCGGAATCACTTTCGCCATTTCCTGCACAATTACACCACCAAACGAAACGCCAATTAAAACCGGGTTTTTGTGTTTTATATTTTTTGAAAGTCGGATGCAATAATCGGCTACTGATTCTTTTGGATTTGGAAGTATCCATTCTAACAAAAATACTTCAAATTGATCCTTTGGCAATTCGATACGTTCAAAAATCGACGTACTTGCGGCTAAACCAGGCATCAAATAAACTGGAATTTTTTCCATAACAATTATTTAAATTCAAAATTAAAGCTTTACGATGAAATTGAATTGAATTGGTAGTTAATTTACTGATAATTTTAGTAATAGCAGACATTAACATTCTTTTTGAAATAAAATTTTTAAAAAGCCGTACCTTTGTGTAAACAAATTTCATTTTTCCTAACCCAACAAAAGTATGGAAATCAAAGACAATCAATTATTAAGACAATTTGAAACCCAAACCGACTCCGGTTTATTGGTAATGGAATATGCCATACAAGAACGAAAGCTATTTTTAACAAAACTTCATCATTCCGAAGAGTTAGAATTGGATTACATCAATGATTTCATAAAAGCAGTACTTGCAATTGCTGAGGAAAGAAAGTTTAAAGTTGTTCCTACGCACCCAAAAGTGACTCATTTCTTCAGAAAAAACCCGGTTTACAAAGAATTATTACCACCCGGAATAAAATTGTAACTATGAAATGTCCGCTTTGTTCTTCGCCATCCAACCATTTTTACAGTCATAATTCGAGAGAATTTTATTTCTGTACCACTTGTTTTTCTGTCTTTTTGGATGATAGAAATTACATCTCTAAAACTGAAGAACAAAAACATTATGAACTTCACAATAATGATGTAAACGATCCTGGTTATCAGCAATTTGTTTCTCCTATTGTTGATGCTATCAAAAAAGACTTTTCTCCAAAACATAAAGGATTAGATTTTGGCTCAGGAACCGGTCCGGTTATTACAAAAATGCTTCGCGATGAAGGTTTTTCTATTGTGGAATATGACCCATTTTTTGCAAATAATCCGCAAGTTTTAACCGAAAAATATGATTTTATTGCTTGTTGCGAAGTGATTGAGCACTTTCATCATCCGTACAAAGAATTCAAAAAGTTATATGATTTGCTTTTACCCGGCGGAAAATTATATTGCAAAACCGATTTCTTTTCGGAAACCAAGAATTTTGATTCGTGGTATTATAAAAATGATCCTACACATGTTTTCTTTTATCACCCAAAAACAATGGAATGGATTAGTAAAAACATGGGGTTTTCTAAATTTTATATTGATGGGAGAATGACGGTTTTTGAGAGGTAGTTTTCAGTCACACTCCCAGTTTTCAGCCCGACCACAGAAGCAGTTTTCCCGCCCAGTTGTGTCATTCCGACGCAGGAGGAATCTCATTACACTAGAATGATAATAATTTAAAAACTTTATGTGATTTCTCCCGCTGGTCGAAATGACACAAATGAGAAAATTCTATTTTTTTTAAACCGAAACAACATTCCTCACAAACTCCATCCTAACCGAACCATCTTCATCAATTTTTGTCAATTTAATTTCGTGTAATGTATTCACCAATTCCGGATTCCAAGGTGTTTTTACTTTTACGTAATTTTCAGTAAAACCGTGAATATAACCTTCTTTATTTTCGGCTTCAAACAAAACTGTACGGGTAGTTCCGAGTTGACTTTCGTAGAATGCTCTTCTTTTCTTAACGGATAATCCGCGAAGCATTTTACTTCTTTTGGAGCGAACATTTGCCGGAATCACATTTTCCATTTCAGCTGCTTCAGTATTATCTCGTTCAGAATACGTAAAAACGTGCAAATAGGAAATATTTAAATCATTCAAAAAATGATAGGTTTCTAAAAAATGTTCGTCGGTTTCACCTGGAAAACCTACAATGACATCTACACCAATGCAAGCATCAGGCATTACTTCGCGAATTTTATTCACTCGATCCACATACAACTCACGTAAATAACGACGTTTCATTTTCTTTAAAATGTCATTACTTCCCGATTGCAACGGAATGTGAAAATGTGGCACAAACGTTCGGCTTTTTGAAACAAAATTAATCGTTTCATTTTTCAATAAATTCGGTTCGATGGAAGAAATTCGCAATCGCTCAATGCCATCTACTTGATCCAAAGCCTGAACCAATTCTAAAAAAGTATGTTCGTGTTTTTTATTACCAAATTCGCCTTTACCGTAATCACCAATATTTACACCGGTTAACACAATTTCTTTGATGCCTTGTTGTGAAATTTCCTTTGCATTATTCAACACATTTTGCAATTCATCACTTCGTGAAATTCCACGAGCAAGCGGAATGGTGCAATACGTACATTTGTAATCGCAACCGTCTTGAACTTTCAAAAACGCACGCGTTCTATCTCCAATGGAGTAACTTCCCACATAAAAATTGGCTTCTTCAATCTCACACGAATGAATTTCGCCCATGTCATTTTTACTCAAGTCATTGAGATAATCAGTGATTTTGAATTTTTCTGTCGCACCCAAAACCAAATCTACACCATCAACAGCAGCCAATTCTTCGGGTTTTAACTGAGCATAACATCCTACTGCAGCAATAAAAGCTTTATCATTATTTTTCAATGCTTTTTTTACAATTTGTTTGAATTGTTTATCAGCATTTTCTGTTACCGAACAAGTGTTAATCACATAAATATCAGCAACTTCTTCAAAATCAACTCGTTCAAAACCTTCTTGTTGAAAATTTCGAGCAATAGTAGATGTTTCTGAAAAATTCAGTTTACAGCCAAGCGTGTAAAAAGCGACTTTTTTATTATTTTTCATAGCTAGCGTCCATTAATGAAATCGTTGTCAGAGAATGAACGTGGCAAATTTACAAACAATTTTAAAATACATTCGTTTTTTCAAAACCGATTTAGTCGCAATTATTAATTATATAACAATTTCTCAAAATAATGTAATGCAAAATGTACAAAAATGATGGAATTTTGAAAGTAACAAAAATTACAAAATCGTTTAAAAATCTATATTATGTCTAAAGAAAATTTATTTAATGAAGAAGGAATTGCTAAGCTTAAAGAAATAGCTGAAAAAGCCCGAAATTGTATGTTTATTACCAATTTGAAAACCAGTTTACCATTTAACGCAAGACCAATGAGTTTGCAAGAATGTGATGAAGAAGGAAATTTATGGTTTATTAGTAGTAAGGAAAGTAATAAAAATATGGAAATTCTACAAGATAATCAGGTTCAACTCTATTTTATGAACAATGGGGATTATGAGTACTTATCTATTTTAGGAAATGCACATATTTATGACAATAAAGCGATGATTGACGAAAAATGGTCAGTTTTTGCAAATGCGTGGTTTGATGGAAAAGAGGATCCAAACGTTAGCATAATCAGAGTACAACCTTCTGAAGTCTATTATTGGGATACAAAATCCGGAAAATTTATTTCAATGCTACACTTTTTTGGAGCGATTGTTAGCGGTAAAAAATCTGATAACTCAGATGGAGTAGAAGGAAAAATAACTGTGTAACGAAAAAGAAATCCTGTAAGTTTTTATTTTTGTTTGTCATTCCTAAAGTAATCGACTTTCTAATCTTTATATTTGTAATCGAGATTATAATCACAAGATGAAGATTACAAGATTTATCCTTTTTTTGTTACTACTATTAACTTTTGGATGCACAGATTCCGAGAAGAATAAAAATGTAAAAGATGTTTTTAGGTATAATGAAAGTGCGAACATTGCCACTTTAGATCCTGCATTTTCGAAATCACAAAACATCATTTGGGCTTGTAATCAGCTATTTAACGGCTTGGTTCAGTTGGATGATAGTTTAAAAATTCAACCTGACATTGCTAAGAATTGGACGATTTCGGAAGATGGAAAAACATATCAGTTTGTACTTCGTAACGATGTGTATTTTCACAAGAATCATTTGTTTGGGAAAGATTCCACCCGAACAGTTAAAGCTAGTGATTTTGAATACAGTTTGAAACGTTTAAAAGATGAAAAAATCGCTTCGCCCGGCGGATGGATTTTGCAAAATGTGGAAAATTTTCAAGCGATAAACGATACCATTTTTGAAATAAAATTAGCCAAATCTTTCCCAGCTTTTTTAGGATTATTATCGATGAAATATGCTTCTGTTGTTCCGAAGGAAATAATTGAAAGTCCGAATTACGATTTCAGAACAAAACCCATTGGAACCGGCCCTTTTCAATTTAAATTTTGGGAAGAAAACGTAAAATTAGTGTTACGAAGAAATCCGATTTATTTTGAAAAAGATGAAAACGGAAAGCAATTACCTTATTTAGAAGCCGTTGCCATTACTTTTTTACCCGACAAACAAAGCGGTTTTTTAGAATTTATTCAAGGAAAAATTGATTTTGTTTCCGGTTTGGATCCATCGTATAAAGATGAAATTCTGACGCAAAAAGGAGAATTACAACCAAAATATTCAAATGATGTTAATTTGATTAGCGGTTCGTACCTCAACACCGAATATTTAGGTTTCCGAATGGATGGTTCTGATAAAACGATTTTGGACAAACGCATACGTCAAGCATTGAATTATGGTTTTGATAGAGCTAAAATGATTACGTATCTTCGAAACAATATGGGAATTCCGGCTACAAGTGGAATAATTCCCAGCGGAATGCCAAGTTTTAACAATCAAAAAGGGTATAACTTCGAACCTGAAAAAGCCAAATCGTTGGTAGCTGATTATATCAAAGAAACAGGCATTAAAAAACCAAAAATTGTTTTAAGTACGAATGCAACTTACATTGATATTGGTGAATTTTTGCAACGCGAATGGCAAAAAATCGGTTTAGATGTTGAAATTGATGTGAATCCGCCATCGACATTACGCCAAGCGATTGCGACCGGAAAAGTGACATTTTTTAGAGCGAGTTGGATTGCTGATTATCCCGATGCGGAGAATTATTTATCACTTTTTTACAGTAAAAACTTTGCTCCAAACGGACCAAATTACACGCATTTCTCAAATGCCAAATTTGATTCGTTATATGAAAAAGCCTTTTTAGAAACCGATGATGCTAAGCGATTTGAATTGTATCAGCAAATGGATAAAATCATCATTGAAGAAGCTCCGGTTATTTCGCTTTTTTATGATAAAGTGGCTCGGTTTACGAGGAAAAATGTGGAAGGTTTAGGGATTAATCCGTTGAATTTGTTATCTTTAAAGAAAGTAAAAAAGAAATAGAATGCCAGGAGAAGGTTCAATGTTACATGCTTTAATCAGTTCGAGGAATAATAAACGTAATCGAATTGACAAACTAAAACGTTTGGAAAACACGTCCAACAAAACTTCTGAATTTATTGATCCAATTCAGGCGACACCAGAATTATTGGAATCCATTCGAGTAAAAATGCAAGCGGAACGAAAAGTTGAACGAACAAAATTAATTATTAAAACCATTATTTTTTTGATTTTGCTTTTTAGTATACTTTATATTTTCAATTATAATTGGAAATGGATTGAGGGATTTTTTTATAAGGTAAAATGATGATTTAACCGCAAAGTTCGCTAAGGTTACGCTAAGAACGCTAAAAAAGTTTGATAAATCCTTTGCGAACTTTGCGTAACCTTAGCGAACTTTGCGGTTAAGTTTAAAATTTATTCCTTCCTCCACTTCTTCGTTTCCTCAAACACATGTTCTAAAATCCTCGCATCTTGTTCGGTGAATTCCACATGACGGCGAGACATGACGATTCGAGCTGTTTCAAAGGCTTTTTTAGTGATGTAAGTAGAAAACCCTGCTGCTCCACCCCAACTGAAACTCGGCACAAAATTTCTTGGAAATCCGCTACCGAAAATGTTGGTTGAAACTCCTACGACAGTTCCGGTGTTAAACATAGTGTTGATGCCGCATTTACTGTGATCGCCCATCATGAGTCCGCAAAACTGTAAGCCGGTTTTTTCAAAACCTTCGGTTTCGTAGCTCCACAATTTTACTTCTTCGTAGTTGTTTTTTAAGTTGGAATTGTTTGAATCGGCACCAATATTGCACCATTCGCCTAAAACGGCATTCCCTAAAAAGCCATCGTGTCCTTTGTTGGAATACCCAAAAAGAACCGAGTTATTGACTTCTCCACCAATTCGGCAATGGGGTCCAACAGTGGTTGCTCCGTAAACTTTGGTAGCTAATTTCACTTGTGCTTCTTCGCATAATGCAAATGGTCCGCGAATGACAGAACCTTCCATGATTTCGGAATTGTAGCCGATATAGATTGGGCCTGTTGATGCGTTTAACGTTACAAATTCTAGCTTTGCTCCTTTTTCAATAAAAATATTTTCAGGATTAATGACGTTCACGCTTTTTGGAATAGGTTGTGATGTTCTTCCTTCGGTTAAGAGTTCAAAATCTTCACGGATGGCAGTATCATTTTTGGCAAAAATATCCCATGTATGTTCAATGCGTAAACCTTCTTCGTTATAATCGATGATTTCATACGTATCAAAATCTACTTCTTCTTGCGTATCGTTCGTATAAAAAGCGACCACTTCTTCACCCTTAAAAATGGCTTGATTTTTTTCTAAACTTTTAATCATTTCCACCAAAACTTCATTTGGAAGAAAAGAGGCATTAATCAAAATATTCTCTTCCATTTCCACCATTGGATATTTTTCTGATAAATATTCTTCGGTGATGGTGGTGGTTGTGTAGCCTAAATATTTCTCCCATTTTTCACGAATGGTTAAAATTCCGATACGTATGTCTGCTACCGGACGGGTGAATGTAAAGGGTAAAAGTGCATTTCGAACCGGTCCGTCAAAAAGTATGTAGTTCATTTTGTTTGTATTATTTTTTGAAATTCAAAGTTATAAAAAAGCCCTCACAAAGGAGGGCTTTTTCAAAATTTAGTTTGGTTAGGTATTTTTATTGTTTAATCAACTTGTGTGTTGAAAGTGTTCCTTCGCTGTCTTTTGCTAAAAGAATATACGTTCCTACCGCCAAAGATTGAATTGAAATTGTTTCGTTTACAACAGGAGTTTCAAAAACTTTTCTTCCGTTAAGGTCAAAAATTTCAGCTGAAACGACTTCGGAATTATTTGAAGATTGTAATGTTACGATATCTTTTGAAGGATTTGGAAACACTTTAAAGTTTGTAAAACTGTTGTTGTTTACACTTAATGTTTCACCTTCTACAACCTGTAATGTTTCATTGATGGATGGATTATCAATAGTATCAACTAAACCAGATGGCCATCTAATGATAATTTGATCTATTTCTGCAGCTTGACCGATTCCAAAATGAGCATTTAATGTACTCATAAATTCGAAACCTTCTCCACTTCTAATATCTCTAATTTGTTTTCCCCAAGCACCATAAATCTCAACTCTTGCACCAATTCCGTTGCTATTACTTTGTATTCCTGTTAAATTAACTTTTACCCAATTGTTATCATTTGGGATAGCAAATTTAATTGTTTGACCTGATTGAAAATCTAAGAATCCGTCATTATTTAAATCACCAACAGCAGAAACGCTTAAACCAGGAATAGATACTGGAATAAAAACATTATCTCCCTGATTGAACATAATTTTCCCTGCTCCTCCTAACACATCCACTTTTCCATCGTTATCAAAATCATAAGCTATATTGTCGCGGTTAGTAGAAGAATTTGTGTCCCATCCAGAACCTGCGGTTATGTTAGTAAAAGCTTCATCAATTTCTGTAGATCCGTCTAAATTGTTTCTAAAAAACCGATGACTGCCAGAGCTTGCAGTAATAATAACATCCATATCGCCATCATTATCAAAATCGGCAATTGCAGAAGACCATGTTTGAATTGGTGTAACGTTAATACCAGCTAATGCAGATATGTTTGTATAGATTCCGTCTCCATCATTACGATATAATTCGCATGGCGGACCTGAACATTTTGAAACAAATACATCTGAATCACCATCATTATCAAAATCGGTAAATAAAGTGGCATAGTTTCCTGTTGTTGTTGCAATGTGCATAGAACCAGAAGTTACTGTTGCTTGATAAAACGTTAGATTACCTTCTCCGTCGTTCAAATAATAACAACTTGGAGCAATATCGTGACAAAGAAAAATGTCTAAATTTCCATCGTTATTTAAATCTGAAAAGTTTGTTCTTTGTGAAAAAATATATTCTCCTGGTGTATAAACCGAATAGCCGGCTCCATTGTCTTCTGAAGTTAAGATAGTTGCTCCATTTCCATTACCTAAAACGATATCATTTAAACCGTCTCTATTATAATCTCCTGCGGCTAAACTCCAATTAGGTAACCTAACAGTTCCTGCCAATGGAAAATCTGCTATTGTGAAAACTCCTTGTGTTTCAGTTTGATAATGTACTCTCATATTGGTAGAACCAATTCCAACAATATCATCTAAAAAATCCCCATTCATATCTACAACACAAATATTGTATTGACTATTGATTGTTGAGATGGATTGATTTGTGTATGTGATTGGCGACTCTGGAGTAACCACTTCACCTTCACTAAAATCAAAGTTAAAACCTGAACTACTCCATCTATTATCCCAAGCAATATAGTAAGTTGTTCCTGCTGTTACATTAAAAGTAACTACAGAAGAATAAACTCCACTTGGTGCATCAAGATCATCATTACCGGCATGACAAGTTAATGAATCACAGTTTCCAACATAAACATGTACACGCGTATCTTTTCGCGGAGTATTTTCAGGTATATCTGTAGATATAGTGACAGTATAATTTTCAGTTGGTGTATACACATACCAAATTCCTGCTGGATTTGGATTTGTTACAGGACCATTTGAAGTACAAACCGGATTTGGCACTTCAGTTCCATTTACAGCTTCAACATTATAAAGTCCAAACGTGGAAAGAACAGTCGCTGTTGCACATGTTTCTTGAGCATTTGCTGTTACAGCAAAAATTAAAGAACATAAAATTAATAAAGTAGTTTTTTTCATATTATTTGGTTATTAGTCATTTTATATTAATTGTTTTATATTTTTTTAATCACATGTTGTTAATGAATTGATCCATTCTTCTACAAGTTCTACACCTTCTTGATGAATCATCGCTCTTCCGTGAAGAGGCATTCGATAGGTTTCATCATTAGTATTTAACCTAAAATAAAGCATAGACCGTTCTATGTTGCCTGGAGTTACAAGTTTTGAGAGTCTTGGCTCAAAATCTTGCATATCTTGTGTTTCAACACAAACTCCCATATTAACTAAATTATTATTAGTTTCAGAAAAAGGGAAACGCATAGGTCTATAATCACAATGTCCTGTAGTACTATGACAATGAGCACAATTAACATCAAAATAGGAACGAACACGTTGATCTAACGTTTTACTTTCGTCATTATAATTTACTGTCGTATTTTCCTCTGTTGGCAATGAAAAGTTTTCCAAAATTCCTAATTCAATCCACTTTGTGAGTTGATTTTTAGTTTCAGATCCGTAATTATAAGATTTATTAAGGTTTTGAGGTTTCAAACCAATCGGAATATTTACTTGTCTATAAACTCCATCCACATAGCCTTTAGATTTATGGCAAACAATACATTGTGCTTGATTTGGAATTCTATATTCTACATTTTGCACAACATTATTTTCATCGGTCCACGAAATATCTTTTGTGCTTCCATTCATATCTAAAAAAGCTTCTGTTTGCTCTTCATTCCATACATAATTAGCAAAAATCCATTCACCTTCTTTACGAATCATAAGTCGGGTTTCAATTATCTTTGTTTCGTTTGTTGGGATAACATTATCATAATAAAACGTTTTGATAATTACAGAACCTGTAGGTAATAGAACAATTTTGTTATCACCATCATAACTTGCATTTTGGCCTTTAGGAACCCAAACAAATCTTTTTTTATGTGCATAATCTGAAAACAATGATGAAATTGGTTCATAAGGAATGACATCCAAAGCTGGAGTCTGATTTTTCATTTCTCCATCAAAGAATTTATAATCGGATAACTTTGGATAAGGTACAGTTGTTAAATCTACCACAACAGGCGAAATAGGCTCGTAGTCTGTTATTTTATCATCTTGGGAACAAGAGAAAGTTAATGCAAAAGCAACTGATAAAATAACAACTAAAAGTATATTTTTTTTCATATTAAAGTTTAATCACAAGGTTCAAGCGAATTAATCCATTGCTGAATTAACGCTATTCCTTCCTGATGAATAATCGTTCTACCTAATAAAGGCATCGTTAGAGTGCCTCCATCTGTGTTATTAAGCATCGAATACATTGCCGATCTTTCATGATTTCCGGGAACTACAATTCCGGTTACACCATCAATAGGTTGAATAGTTGGTAAACAAATTCCCAAATTATCCGGAACTGTAGTATCTACAAAACTCAAACGAAGATCTCTGTAATTACATTGACCCAAATCGCTGTGACAGTGAGCACAGTTTACATCTAAGTAAGAACGAACTCTCAAATCCAATGATTGAGATGTGTCATTATAATCTACAACAGATGCAATTGTATTTGGCAAATTACCCGAAAGATAACCCATATCAACCCATTTAGCCAATTGATTTTGCATTCCGGTTTGATAATTATAAATCGTATTCAAATTCTGAGGTTTTATTCCGATTGGAATAGGAGTTGATTCTTGTTTATGACAAGTTAAACACTCAACTTCCGAAGGAATTCTATAATTTGAAACGGTTTGAGAAACTCCATTTTCATTCAACCAAGTTACACTAGTTGTATCTCCTCCCATTTGCAAAAAAGCTTCTGTTTGCTCATCATTCCATACATATTCGGCAAATATCCAACCTCCACTTTTTTTAATCATTAAACGAGTTTCAATAATTCGGGTAGTGTTAGATGGTTGTACATTATTATAGTAAAAATTCTTTATTAAAACAGCTCCAACAGGCAATTCTAAATTATTTTCATCACCATTGTAGGTTGCTGTTGTTCCATCGGGCATCCAAACAAATCTTGCTTTTTTTGCATAGTCTGTAAAAAGTGAACTTGCCGGTTTATATGGTAAAACTCCATAAGATGGATTTTGATTTTTTATATCGCCAACAAAAAATTTGTAATCAGATAATTTTGGATATGGAACTTGTGTTAAATCAACAACTGCAATTGATACAGCCGTAATTGTTACATTAGCTTGATTGGAAACATTTCCTTCTGCATCTTCAACAGTATATTTAATAACTGTTGGATTTCCAATAAAAGTAGTAGATGGAGTAAATGTAATGTTGCCATTTAGAGCATTCACAGTCCAAATTCCTTCGTTGGTAACGTCTAATTTATCTAATGTTCCGTTTGAATCTGTATCAACTCCACCAATAATACTTACTGTGGTTGGAATAACTTCATCTCCGGTTGTATCGTTCTGTAAAACTGGAACTTCAACTGATTCTGCCAAAGGATAGGTTGCAAAATCATCTGTGGCAATAGGTAAAACATCTTCAAGGGGTGTATAATCATCATCATCTGAACAAGATATGATTAAAAAAGTAAAGCTTGAAGTAAATAGTAATAATAAAAAGTATGCGTAATTCTTTTTCATTTTTGTTTTTGGAATTTGCATCCAAAAATAATAAAAAATCAATAAGATTGATAAATAAACTGAAATACTTTTAATAATATACAAGGAAAAAAGGAAAATCAATAAAGTTATATCAATTTAAATTTTTAAAATTAAGAAAAAAAGCCTATTTGAAGAGACTTTATCGCAAAATAGACATATAAACCTGACTACTCGGTTCTTACAATTCTCCGCCTTCTTCTTCTCCTGCTCTTTTTAAAATGGCTTCAGGTAATGCTTTTTTAGCCTTAGCTCCCATTTTTCGTAAACGTTCAACACTACCCACAAGATTTCCTTTGCCTTCTACCAATTTGCCCATCGCATTTCCATATTCAATTTTGGCCTCGTCCATTTTTTTACCAATTTTGATTAAATCGGAAACAAAACCTTCAAATTTATCATATAAAGCTCCGGCTTGACGAGCAATTTCAAGTGCATTTTCTTGTTGCTTTTGATTGGTCCACATACTGTCGATGGTACGCAATGTGGCTAATAAAGTCGTTGGTGTAACGATGATGATATTTCGCTCAAACGCTTTGTTATACAATGAATTATCATCATTTAAAGCAATTGCAAAAGCGGATTCAATCGGTATAAAAAGCAACACAAAATCAGGACTTTCCATTTGATATAAATCGTGGTAATTTTTATCACTCAATTGTTCCACATGGCGTTTGATGGAATTGATATGTTCTTTTAGAAACACTGCTTTTTGCATGTCGTCTTCTTCATTTGCATAACGTTCATAAGCTGTCAACGAAACTTTTGAATCAACAATCATTTTCTTTCCATCAGGCAAACTAATCACTACATCCGGAAAAACACGGCTACCTTCTTCTGTCTGAAAACTTTGTTGCACGTGGTACTCACGACCTTTTTCTAAACCGGATTTTTCGAGAACGCGTTCCAATATTAATTCGCCCCAATTTCCTTGCATTTTACTGTCTCCTTTTAGTGCTTTGGTCAAATTAAGCGTTTCTTTACTCATTTGCTCATTCATTTCTTTCAAACCAACAATTTGCTGACGAAGAGCGGCGTGATAATCGATGCTTTCTTTGTGCGTATCTTCGACTTTCTTTTCAAAATGCTGAATTTTTTCCTGTAATGGCGACAAAATATTTTTTAGATTCTCTTTGTTTTGTTCTGTAAATTTTACTGTTTTTTCTTCGAGAATTTTATTAGCTAAATTTTCAAATTCTTTGGTGAATTTTTCCTGCAATTCTTCCACTTCTTGCTTTTGTTCTTTATTGCGTTGCCAAAGATTTTCAAAATCGGCTTCTTTTTTAGTCAATTGCATCGATAAGGAATCTTTTTCTCGACGAATTTCTTCTTTATCTTTTCTTTCTAATTCTAAATTTTTTTCAAATTGATTTTTTTCCTCTAAAAAAGAAATTTTTAATTGATTAATTTGAGCCAAAAGACCATTCACTCGTTCTTCCAAACTTGATTTTTCTGATTTGGATTGAGCTGTAAAAAGGAGTTTTCCAATATAAATTCCGATGACTAAAGCAAGAATAAATACAATGGTAAAAAGAATAACGTCTGACATTTGGCGATGATTTTTTGAAAAGTAAAAATACGCAAAAGAAAAATGCATATCCAAAGAACTCTTTCAATTTAAATGAAAAAATTTTTATCTTTAACGAAAATAGGTTCACTATGCAAGACAAATCTTTACTCCGAAGTCAGCTTTTTCAACATTTAGACGGATTAGTAACCGCTCCCGTGGCTTATGTATTATGGGAAAAAGGCGTGTTAGATTTTTTACTATCCGAAAAATCAGTTTCATTAAAAGAGTTGGTAATTAAATTCAAATCCAACGAAGGGTATCTCAATGTGGCGATGCGGGTTTTGGCTTCACAAGGTTTTATTGAATTTAATGTGGATAATCATACCAATGAAGTGACTTATTCAATTAATGATAAAAGTAAAATTGCTTTTGATTTATTTCCGTTGTATAAAGATGTAGTGGAATTATCCAAATTTGCCGGAAATTTTCATAATCGGGTTTTTCAGGAAGAACCTTTTTTACGTTTAAAACCGTTGTTTGAAAAATATAAAAACAATTTTGGAATCACTTTTTCGGATGATGAAACAACACTTTCCATTCAAAAACAAGTTTTACGACATATTGAAGGGAATTTGGTGGGTTCAACCTTAGTACGATTGGGAATGAATGGCATGTTTCATAAGTATTTTATGGAAACGAGTTTTAAACCCGAAGAATTTCACAAACAACCGGAACATTTTACGCAAATTCTTAACTTTTTTGTTCATTTAGGATGGTTCACCGAAAAAAACGGATTCTATCAATTCACAGAAAACGGATTATTTTTTGCAAAGAAAGTAGCGGCTTATGGCGTTACGGTTTCCTATTTACCAATGTTTCGAAAAGTAGATGAATTGATTTTTGGCAATCCAAATATCTTGCGAAATGTAGGTTTAGGCGAAGACGAATTGCACGTGGACCGCGAAATGAACGTTTGGGGAAGTGGCGGTGCTCACGCTACTTATTTTAAGGTAATTGATGAAATTATCATTGAACTTTTTAACCGCCCGATTGAAGAACAACCAAAAGGAATTTTGGATATGGGATGCGGAAATGGAGCCTTTATTCAGCATATTTTTGAAGTCATCGACAGGCAAACGTTACGTGGAAGAATGTTGGATGATTATCCCCTATTTTTGGTCGGAGCCGATTATAATCAAGCGGCGTTGAAAGTCACACGAGCCAATTTGATTAATGCCGATATTTGGGCAAAAGTGATTTGGGGAGATATTGGTCAGCCCGATGTATTAGCGAATGATTTAAACGAAAATTACGGTATTCAATTAAATGATTTATTGAATGTTAGAACGTTTTTAGACCACAACCGAATATGGGAAAATCCGAAAACTAAAACACCAAATCGATTGAGTAAATCTACCGGAGCTTTTGCATTTAGAGGTGAACGAATTACCAATAATGATGTAGAAGATAATTTATTGGAACATTTGAAAAAATGGTCTCCTTATGTGGCTAAATACGGTTTACTTTTAATTGAATTACATACTATTTCTCCTGAACTTACAGCACAAAATTTAGGCAAAACAGCTGCTACAGCTTATGATGCTACGCACGGATTTTCAGATCAGTACATTGTTGAAATTGATGTTTTACATAAAATTGCTGCCGAAGCCGGATTACAACCTGATGAAAAATTATTTCATAAATTTCCAAACACGGATTATGCAACGGTGAGTATTAATTTGTTGAAAGGAAAGAACTAAATGATTACAAATTTTCCTTTTAAAACATCAAATTGAATGTGTTCATTTTGGAAAAGAGAAGAAAAAACACCTTTTGAAATTAAATTACACGGATCATCTTGCACCACGTTTTGATTGGTCATCACAATCATTTGATCACTCAATTGAATTGCTAAATCAATATCGTGGGTGGAAAATAAAATACATTTTTGTGTTTCAGCGGTTAATTTTTTCAGAAGTTTAAAGAGTGAAACTTTGTGAAGTAAATCCAAATGCGTTGCAGGTTCATCCAAAACAATCAAAGGTGTGTCTTGTGCTAATGCTCTGGCTATTAAAACCTTTTGTAATTGACCATCACTGATTTCGAAATGCTTTTGATGAATTAGATGATTGATTTCTGTCAAATCGATTGCTTTTTCAATTTTACTTTTATCATCATCAGTTAATTTTCCGAGCCAATTGGTATAAGGTTGTCTTCCCAACGCAATTAATTCGTAAACCGTTAAATTGCTTGGTGGTAATTTTTCGGTTAACACAACACTGATTTGTTGGGCTAAAGCTAAAGGTTCAAACGATTCGATTGATTTTTCGTTTAATAAAACGGTTCCTGAAAGTGGTTTTTGAATGCCGGTTAACGTTCGCAACAACGTTGATTTTCCAATTCCGTTTGCTCCTACTAAACCGATTAATTTTCCTGGCTCCAAACTAATTGCAACGTCTGAAGCTAACGTTTTGGTAGTTGCTTTGGAAGTGTAGCCGATGGAGAGATTTTTGGTTTGGAGAATCATTTTTTTTGAGTTGGTGAGTTGCTGAGATACTGAGTTGCTGGGTTTTATTAAATCATTATTTTTCGTTTTCTAACTAATAGCCAGACCACCACAGGTGCTCCAACCATAGAAGTTATGGCATTAATTGGTAATGTATAATCGCTACCGGGAAGTTGGGCGATACTATCGCAAACTAACATCAAAATGGCTCCGATTAATAAAGTACTCCAAAAAAGAATGAAATGATTACTCGTTTGAAAAAGTAATTTAGCTAAATGCGGAACAGCCAATCCCACAAAGGCGATTGGTCCGGCAAAAGCAGTGATACTTCCGGCTAAAATACTAGTGGCAAAAATGATTATTAAACGTGTTTTTTTGAAATTCAAACCTAAACTTTTGGCATAATTTTCTCCTAATAATAATGCGTTCAATGGTTTGATGCTGAAAATACTCAACACTAATCCCAAACCGCAGCAAATGGCTAAAATTAGGATGGAATTCCAAGGTAAATTAGCCAAACTTCCCATCGACCAAAAGGTGAATTTTTGTAATTCTTGAGCGGTGCTAAAATAACTCAACACACTTACAATGGCACTGGTGAAACTTCCAAACATTAAACCTACAATTAAAATCGCCATTGTGTCACGCAATTTTTGCGAAACCACTAAAACGGCTAATAAAACCAGAAAACTTCCGATGGATGAAGCCAAAACAATTCCGTAATCGGAAACTAAAAAAGAAGGTAAAAAACCCGCTCCCATTATGACAAAGGCAACACCGAGACTCGAACCGGAACTCAATCCCAACACATATGGTCCGGCAAGCGGATTTCTAAATAATGTTTGCATTAACAATCCGGAAATCGATAAGCCCATTCCGACTAAAATGGCTGTGATGGCTTTTGGAAGGCGAAAATTCCATAAAATGATTTCCCAAGAAGTTTTGATTTCGTTTCCGATAATCGAATTAAAAATTTCGGTTGTTGGAATGGAAACTGAACCTAAACTGAGGTTAAGTAGAAATGTTCCGATTAAAGCGAAACTTAAAAAAATGAAAAGTATTTTATGTTTTTGAGTTGGCAATTTTTTAAAACATTTATGGATTAAGTGCAGAAATCAAGAACTGTATAAATCAATATTTTTGAATTAAAACCTCGGTTGGAATTCGCAATTTTTCACTCAGATTTCTAACCATTTCAATCGTTAATTTTCTTTTTTTATTCAAAATCTCACTCACTCGACTATTGAAACCAACAGCTTCAGCCAAATCTTTTTGCTTCATACCGAGTTGATCCATTCTAAATTTAATGGCTTCAATTGGATCCGGCATATCAATTGGGAAATTTTTTGACTCATATTTTTCTATTAAGATTGATAGAATTTCCAGTTCATCTCCTTCTTTTGAATTTGGTTTTGCATCAAAAATTTCTTCTAATCGCTGTAAAGCCATTTGATAATCCTGTTCTGTTTTTATTGGTTTTATGTTCATCGTTATATTTTTGTTGCGTCAATTTTATCATAATCGGCATGTGTTCCTACAAATCGAATCCAAGCCATTTGATAATGAAGATTAAACTTCACAATCAATCTATATTTATTACCTTTAATATTGAAGACTATTCGATTGTCTAATAAAATGCTGGCATTTGGATAATCCTTTTTTAACTCATTCAAATTTTCCCAGTTTGCATTTTCTACCTCCTGAAACCATGTTTTTAAGGCTTGTTCTGAATCGGCATGAATTTCCCAAAATTCACGTAATGTTTTTCTAGATATAATTCGCATGGCGTACAAAATTAACGATTATTTCCCAAATTGGTAACTTTTTACTTCAATTTCTCAAAAAAATACAATTCATACTCAGGTAATAATTCAGGATGAAGAATTTTGATTAAATCTTTTAGCACTAAATCAGGACGATTGGACGCTAATTCATAATAAATTACGCCTCCGGTTTTACCTTTTTTGGAACTGAATGAATAAACATTTTTGTTTTGAACTGCTTTAAAATGCTTGTAGTTTGGATTAGCTTTTTCAAGTTCTTCGAAGGACGTAAATTGTCCGGGACCAATCCAAAAATCGGCATCTTGGGCTTTTTCAAGAACGGTTTCAAACGATAAGGATAAACTACCGGTTCCTTCAGAATCATTCCAAAGATAATTGCCGTTTGCATTATCCAGAAACTGAGCAGCCCAACTTTTTCCTTGTGGCAAATACCATTGATCTTGGTAAATGGCTCCGCTCAAAATTGTTGGCTTTGAAGTGGCTTTTTTGGCTAATTCAATGGCTTCCAAATAGTCTTTTTCGATGGTTTTGAAAACTTGATCTGCCTTTTCTTCCAAGCCGAATAAAACGCCAAACAGTTGAATCCATTCGGCTCGACCGAGCGGATGTTGTTCTGTCCAATCGCCGTTGTAAAGAATTTTTAGTCCGTTTTGTTGCAAATTATCATAGGTTTTCTTTTCACCATCTACGCCAAATCCGATGATTAAGTCGGGTTGCATATCTAGTAAAACTTCAGTGTTTAAACTTTGGTTGGTTCCTATTTCACGGACTTTTCCGGTTTCGATTAAGGTTCTGGTTTTTTCTGAGGAAATGTAATCGGTGTTTGGAAATCCGACTAATTTGTCTTCAACTTCTAGTAATTCTAAGGCAGGAATGTGTGTGGTTGATGTGACTACAATTGATTTTAATGGAACTTGAATGGCGGAATATTTATGTAAACTATCGGGAATTTTGGCTGATTGTTTGTGTAAAATATAGGTGTAATTTTTATCGGCTGTTGGCCAAGGATTGGAAACGGTTACGATTGAAAAATCAGCATATTTTTGAATGGAAAGTCCGCTGGCGTAGCGAATATAATTTTCGGGAGAATGGGTTTCTGTGTTTTTTTTCTCTTTTTGCTGACATGAAATCAAAATAAAAGAAAATATGGAAAGTAAAATGTAGTTTTTCATTAAGTGCTTTTTTGCAAAGGTAACTGTTTGTAACAAATGTTATGTTCTGAAAAAAAATGTCTTTTTACTTTTACATAAAAAATAAAATGCGAGATTCAAATACGTTCATGTTTATCGTTGGTGGTATTATTCTACTTCATTTTATAGTTGGTTTTATTTGGTTGTGGGTTAAAATGAATAAGAAAAAAGACAATTAACAAATGAGTTTTCATTGTTGCACTATCCTCTAGCCCGGATTGCAACGAAAAGCTTTTTTTGAAAAAACAAATTAGTTTTGTTGGCTTGGCAAAGCGACCTTGGGAGCTCTTGCTAAGACTTACAAAACTTTTGTTTTGAAAAAAAACTTGCAGTGAAAAGCCGGAGTAGCTTCTAGAAAATTTTATGAATTGTTTAATTAAAAATGTTTACTTTTGCCAAGTATTTTGGTTGCAAAGCCGTTTTTAGGCCAAGCATTAAAAGGGAATCAGGTGAAATTGGTTTCGAGTTTATTGGTTTCGAGTTCCGAGTTGGAGTTTGTAACTTTATAAATTTGAGCTGTTTAAATCCTGAGCTGTACCCGCAACTGTAAGCTATTTAGCTTGTTGTTCACTTTCATGCCACTGTGGAAAAGGTAGAAGGCAGAAATTAGAAGGTAGAAATTAGAAATCAGAATTTAGAAAATTTCTAAATTCTAAACTCTAAATTCTAATTTCTAAACTCTAAATTCTAACTTCAAAACGGGAAGGCCAACAACAAGACGCAAGCCAGGAGACCTGCCTTATACATCGAGTAACAAACTTTCGGGAAAAAAGGTTTGGGTATGGGTAAATTCTATACTTTTCTCCCATTTTTAGTAAAATTATTTTTTAATTAAAATGAATCAAAAATTCAGGTGCTGTACCGCTATTTTGGCGTTATGGGGAACGTGTGCTTTTGCACAACAAGACACGATTTCGTTGAGCGAAGTCGTTATTTCGGACACAAAATTTGAGCAGTCCAAAGAAAAATCAGGTAAAATTATTGAAAAAATTTCAGCGAAAGATTTGGAGCGAAATACCGGACAATCAGTCGCTACAATTTTGAGTCAAGCTGTTGGTTTGGAAGTGAATGGAAACCAAAGTGCGAACGGAAAAAACTTGAGTTATTTTATTCGTGGCGGGAGAAATCGTCAGGTTTTGATTGTGATTGACGGTATTCCGATGACGGATGCTTCGGGGATTAATTTTGAGTATGATTTACGATTGCTTCCGGCGGAACAAGTGGAAAGTATTGAGATTATGAAAGGTGCAGCGAGCACGTTGTACGGAACCGGTGCTGCTTCGGGTGTGATTAACATTACGTTGAAAAAATCGGCCAAAAAAGCTATTTCGGGAAATGCGTATATGAATTTTGGTACGCAAAACACGACGGAAAGTTTTAAAGCGAATCCGCAAGATTTTAATCAAGGTTTTGGATTGAACGGAACGGTTGACAAAATTGATTATTATGCTTCGTTGAACAGTACCGAAACCAAAGGGATTTCGCAGGCTGCAGGTGAAAATTTTGAAGAAGATCGTTTTTCGAGAGTGAATGCATTGGCTAAAATTGGTTTTCAGACAACCTCAAAATTAAAGTTGGATTTCTTTAGTAATTATGATAGAATGAAAACGGATTATGATGGTCCGTTTGATAATTTCAGTAGTCCGGATGTGGCGGAAAATGTATCGCTTTCGGAGCAATTTAGATTTGGATTTAATCCGAAATATAAATATAGAAAAGGAGAATTTATTGTTAATTCCGGTTTTACTTTATTGGAAAGAAGTTATGATGAATTTAGTTCTTTTTCGGGAACGATTGACCAATATGTTTATACTTCAAGAAGCGTGAGTGTTGATGCGATGAATAAATACAACTTTAGTAAAAATTTCTTTTTGATTGTGGGGACGCAATTTCAGTTTCACGATATGAAAACGCAAACGCCTTTTGATGTGATTGATCGTGAAAGTGCCAAATTAAATTTAATCGATCCTTATGTAACGGCTGTTTACAACTCTAGCTTTGGGTTAAATATTAATGCAGGAGCACGAATGAATATGCATTCGGTTTATGATAATCAATTGGTTTATAATGTTAATCCGTCGTATCATTTTAAAAATTATCCTTTAAAAATTATTACGTCGTATAGTACAGCTTACATCACTCCGAGTTTGTATCAATTGTATTCACCTTATGGGAATTTAGAACTGACACCAGAAGAAAATGCAACAGCTGAAGTTGGTTTTGAAACCACTTTATACAACAAAAAAATCACGTTTAGTGCTGTTGGTTTTTATAGAGAAGAGTCCAATTCCATTGGTTTCTTTTTTGATCCGGAAACGTTTGATTCGTATTATGTAAATGTGGAAGGAGAAAATAATGTTCGTGGTGTTGAAACTACGTTGAGTTACAACATTACATCTAAATTTAGATTAAATGGAAATTATTCGTTTACGGATATTCCGCAAGAATTGAATCGATTGATTCCGAAGCACAAAGGAAATTTGGCTTTAGATTATAGAGCTAATGATAGAACATTATTAAGCATAAACTATCAATATGTTGACGGAAGAAGAGATGCGTTTTTTGATGGTGGAACTTTTGCTACTACGGATGTCACTTTAGGTTCTTACCAATTAGTAAATGGATTAGTAAAATATGATGTATTGAAAAACAGAGTAACCGTTTTTGGTTCTGTGAATAATATTTTGAATGAAGAATTTGTAGAAACCGTTGGATATAATACGCGTGGTCGAAATGCACAACTCGGATTCACATTTTTATTTTAATGAAAAAAGGCTCAATTAAGAGCCTTTTTTTTATTGTAATAATTGAAATAATCCTTCCGGAACTTTTTCGATATACATTTCGTTGCTTAGTTTTCGCATTGATTTGCTGTCTTCCACATGTAAATCTTTTGACTCGATGTATCGGTTACCAACTCGTCCATTGGCTAAAATATCATTTATGGCTGTGTTTAAGTAGGGTTCGCTTTGATCACCTAAAATTCCAAGGTTTTCAGCATTTTCAAATTGTTCGATAGTTGGATTTAAACCATTTTGATATTCTCCATTACCGTTTTTATCAGCAATTTTTAAAACTAACGGTTGCATGGCATAACGGTGATTTGGATTTCTGTTATTTGTGCCAAACGTTGGCGAATCATATAATGTAATTGATCCGTCATTTTTTCCAACTGTGATTGTGCCAATTTGAACAACATCAATATATGGCTTCAAACTATTGATAATTAATTCACTTGCAGAAGCAGTTAAACCAGTAGTAAGAACATATACTTTATTCAAATTTAAACTATTAATTGTGTTTCCATTTCCAATTTCATTAGTAAAACGATTAATCAGTTGTTCAGGATCTTGTTGATTAAAAAAATCCATTACTTTTTGATTCCAAACTTGTCTGGCAAAAACCTGACCATTGAACTGACCGGTTATCATGCTTGCTAAACGAGTAGCTGTATCCACAGAACCTCCTGAATTATAGCGTAAATCAAGTACTAAATGCGTAACATTTGCTGCTTTTAATTGACCAAAAGCTTGATTTAATTGTATTTCATAATTAGAGAAAAATCCGTTATACATTAAATAACCGATTCGTTTATCTTCCACTTCAATCACATTGGTTAAATAAACAGGGTTTTCGTTGTATTGAGCTTTGGTGAGGTTTAAAGAAATTCCGTTAGGAGTAATATTTCCACCATCATAATCGGCAAACTGTAGAGAATAGGAATCTTGTCCTAATGCAGCTCTCCATAATGATTCGTTAGATACTGACAATGGAATGTTATTAATGGAATAAAATATCATCCCACGAGTAACACCTTGATTTGATGCACTTGTATTTGGCAAAACATAACGCACGTAACCAAAAATGTCGGTATCAGTATCATCTTTGTATCGCAAGCTAAATTCAATTCCGTTCGTTTTAAATCCGCCTTGCAAAGCATTTTCTAACACTCTATAATCGCTAAACATGACACTAAATCGATCGACTGACGGAGCTACTTTTAAATCATTAAACAAATCTTCCGGTGTTTCATATCCTTCTAAAAAAACATTCAAATCCCGTTGCAACGGAAATAAATCATCGGCTAAATTAGGTTGATCAGCTTGCCAGAGATAATATAAATTTAAACCTTTCCAAATAAAATCTTTAACTTCTAATTCAGATGGAACAGGTTTATCATCCATATCTTCACACGATTGAAAAATCAACAATGTAAAGACAGAACACAAAAATAATTTTACAAATAATCTCATAGCTTTTCTTTTTAAGAACGTAAATTTAATAACTTTAGTTTTATTTTCAATTTCTTTGTAACAAAAAAGATTGTCATTCGTCTTGACTATATAACCAAGTTTTAAACCTAACCAATGAACCAAAACGAGTTTATAACGCTGATAGCTCCTTTTAAGGATAAAGTCTTCAGGCTTGCCAAGCGTTTGTTGGTGAGTAATGAAGAAGCTCAGGATGCTACGCAGGATATTCTGGTGAAATTATGGGATAAAAAAAACGGTTTAGAAAATTATGCAAGTGTAGAAGCATTTGCAATGACAATGACCAAAAATTATTGTTTGGATCAATTAAAGTCGAAAAGAGCATCAAATATGAAAATTGTGCATAACAATTTTACATCCAAAGAAGCTTCTTTAGATAAAAAAGTGGAAGATGAAGATAGTTGGAATTGGGTAGAAAAAATGATTAATGAATTGCCTGAACAACAAAAATTAATCATTCAAATGCGTGATATCGAGCAATATGAATTTGAAGAAATTGCCAAAATACTCGACATGAATGAAACGGCAGTTCGAGTAAATCTATCTCGAGCACGAAAAACAATTAGAGAAAAAATGACTAAAACCCATCAATATGGAATTAGCTAAAATAGAACAATTACTAGAAAAATACTTCGAAGGAGAAACCACCATTGCAGAAGAAATTCAGTTGAAACAGTACTTTTCAACCGAACAAGTAGCCGCTCATTTGGAGCACTACAAACCGCTTTTTGGTTATTTTGCCACCGAAAAAGAAGAAAAATTTACGCCAACGTTATCCTTAAAAACTAAAAAACGATTTCCCGTTACCAGGATAGCAATTGCCGCAAGTGTAGTATTCTTAGTAGGTATAATTGCTTTTATAAACTATCAGCCAAACAACCACCAACCACAAGTTGCTAATTCAGAATTAGGTTCTTTTGAAACACCCGAAGAAGCCTTTGAAGAAACTCAAAAAGCATTGGCTCTTTTGTCTGAAAAAGTAAATATTGGCATGGAAAGTGTAAACTATATTAACGAATACGAAAACTCAAAAAATTTAATCTTTAAAAAATAAAAAAATGTCTAGAATTATAACATCATTATTAGTATTTGCAACATTATTAATTTCTCAAGTAATGTTTGGTCAATCTGTCTTTGACAAATTTGATGGTCCCGAAGATGTAAAAACCATCATTGTAAACAAAAAAATGTTTGAAATGATGAGCAAAGTGAAAGCCAACGATAAGGAAACGCAACAATATGTGAATTTGCTTAAAAAGTTGGATAACCTAAAAGTTTTCATCACATCCAATCAAAAACAAACAGCAGAAATGCGTTCTACAGCCGACAAATATTTAAAAACTGCCGGTATGGATGAGCTGATGCGAATTTCAGATGGCGGAAAAAATGTAAAAATCTACATGCGTGCAGGAGCAAATGATTCAATTGTAAAAGAATTATTTATGTTCATTGAAGGAAACGCAAAAGATAATGAAACCGTTTTATTTTCGTTAACCGGAAACTTTAATTTAGACGAAATTTCAGCGTTAACAGAACAAATGAATCTACCAGGTGGAGATAATTTGAAAAAAGCTTCGAAAGGAAATAAGTAATCTTTTCAAATAAAAATTATGAAAACTTTGTCAAAAGCCAATTTTGGCAAAGTTTTTTTTGTTGGAAATTCTTACCTTGGCATCTTTAAAAATCAAAACCAATTCAACACATGAAAAAAATTTACTTGCTTCTTTTGGCTTTAATCGCATTGTCGTCAAATGCTCAATCTCTTGTTTTTGAAGGCAAAATTTTAGATAAAATTACACAGGAAAGTATTCCGTTTGCCAACATTATTGTTCAAAATTCTACGCAAGGAGTCATTTCAAATGAAGATGGTGTTTTTAAATTTTATGTTACAAAAGATGCTGAAAACATTGAAGTAAGTCATATTGGTTATAAAACGCAGATTTTTTCCGTTAAGGAAATTAAAACTGAGCCCATTACAATTAACCTAGAGGCAGATGAAATGGCGTTGGAAGAAGTAATTGTGACCAACAAACCCATCAATCAAATTCTGGCTGGAATTCTTTCTAATTCTAAAAATCAGTTAGACAAAAGCATAAAATTGGAAACCTACTATCGTGAATTTGTAAAAATCAATGACAAATATTCAAAATTCGCATATGGAGTAATTGATTTTTACATTCAACCCAAAAAGAAAGAAAAAGTAGAAAGTAAACTTGTTGTAAACCAAAGTCGTGCTTTTCAATTGGCTGGTATTGATGAAATTGAGAAAAAAGGAAAAGCAGATTTATCAGAGATGGATTCATTTTTTGACATTCAAAAGGCTGCAAATGGATTTTTTACGTATGAATATATTCAAACACTTTCATCGGAAAAAGCAAACGAGAATTACGAATTTGAACTTCGTTCTAAAAAAGATCAGTACGGTAACACGCTTGAAGTTATTTATATAAAGCCAAAATCAAATGTTGAGAAAGCTTTATTAACGGGTAAAATCACGTACGACCCAAACAAAAAAGTAGTCTTGGATATCGATGTTAAAATGTCTGAAAAGCACAAAAAACATGTTGAAACCATCAACGCATTGTTATTTAAATTTGCGATTCATGATATTCAAATTAAACAAACCTATAAATACACAAATGGGAAATACATTCCCGGCTATAGAAAATCGATTATTGACTTGCATATAAAATTTGGTAAGCAAATGAATGATCGAATGATGTGCATCAGCGATTTAGTTGTAACTAATTTTGACGACAACGTAACTACTATGCCTTCTAAAGATAAATATTTTAAAGAAAGAAGTCTTTACACCAACGGAATGAATTTCACAGAAAATTTCTGGGAAACTAACAACGCCTTACCACTTTCTGAAAATGAAGAGCGAATTTTACAAACTTTAAAAAGTAAATAATTATGAAAAAAATACTGTTTTCACTTTTGCTGATGAGTTTCATCGCTTGTGAAAAAGAACCCAGCCTGCAAAAATATTTTGTGGAAAAAACAGAATCTACTGATTTTATTTCTGTTGATATGTCGCCAAGCATCTTAAACATTAAACCGGATGCATTATCTGTTGAACAACAAGAAGCCTTGAAAACATTCAAAAAAATGAATATTTTGGCATTCAAAATCAATGAAGAAAATAAAACTAAATTTGATGGCGAACGAACCAAAGTGAAAGAAATTTTAAAAGATGAAAAATACCAAGAATTGATGAAATTTGGTTCCGGTAAAGAAGGTGCAGCCGTTTATTTTGTTGGAAAAGATGATGCTATCGAAGAATTTGTTCTCTACGGTAGTAAAGATGAAAATGGTTTTGCCGTTGTTCGAATTTTAGGTGACAAAATGAATCCTGAAGATTTCATGACGTTATTGAGTGCTCTTCAAAAATCTGACATCGACATGGAGCAACTCAAACCTTTGGAAGGAATTTTTAAATAAAAATAAGTTCTAAATAAGATAATCGGTTCCTTTTTGTAATTTGCAAACCAATTAAAAATTACAAATGGAACCGATTTCTATTCTACTACTCATTCTGGGATATTTTGGATTACTGATTTTAATTTCGCACTTCATAAGTAAAAAAGACGAAGGAAACGATGCCTTTTTTAAAGCCAACAAAAACTCTCCTTGGTATTTAGTCGCATTCGGAATGATTGGAGCATCGCTTTCCGGTGTTACATTTATTTCTGTTCCGGGAAAAGTTGAGGCTTCTCAATTTGTTTATTTTCAGCTGGTTCTTGGTTACATTGTTGGTTACTTTGTTATTGGAACCGTTTTACTACCTCTTTATTATCGATTAAATCTTACTTCAATTTATACCTATTTAGGTGACCGATTTGGAAGAAATTCATATAAAACCGGAGCATGGTTTTTTATCCTTTCAAGAACAGTTGGCTCCAATTTACGATTAATGTTGGTGGCTGATGTATTGCAAACACTCGTTTTTGACAAATTGAATGTGCCATATTGGATAACCGTAAGTGTCACTATTTTATTAATTTGGGTATATACCAATAAATCAGGTATCAAAACCATAATTTGGACTGATACGTTGCAAACTTTTTTTATGTTGGCTTCTGTGGTGTTTTGCATCGTAATCGTTTCTCAGGATTTAGGCTTAAATATCTCAACTTTATCTGGCTTTATTGCAGAAAGTGATTTTTCTAAAACCTTCTTTTTTGAAGATGTAAGTTCACCTGAATATTTCTGGAAACAGTTTTTATCGGGTGCTTTTATTGCTATTGTAATGACGGGACTTGATCAAGATATGATGCAAAAAAATCTCACTTGCCGCAGTTTAAAAGATGCTCAAAAGAACATGTTTTGGTTTACGATTGTGCTCACTTTTGTAAATTTTCTTTTCTTAGTGATGGGATTACTGTTTACAGAATATGCCTTAAAATACAACATCGATGCCCACAAAGATCAGCTCTTCCCTATTTTAGCCAATGAATACTTGGGAATTGGCGTGGCATTTTTCTTTATTTTAGGATTAATTGCTGCAGCTTATTCGAGTGCCGATAGTGCTTTAACATCGCTCACAACCTCATTTAGCATTGATATTTTAGAAATTGAAAAAAAATACGATTCCGTAAAACAAGTAGTAATCCGAAAACAGATTCACAAAATGTTTGTCGTAGTTTCTGTATTGGTTATTTTAGGATTCAAATATTTTGTGGAAGATGTAAGTATTATTGATAAAGTATTGAAATTTGCCGGTTTCACCTACGGACCTTTACTCGGACTTTACAGTTTTGGACTATTCACAAAATGGAACGTGAAAGACAAATGGGTGCCAATTGTAGCAATCACAGCCGTTTTATCGTCGATAATTCTGAATTTGTATAGCGAATCGTGGTTCGGATTTGCTTTTGGTTTTGAAATCTTAATCGTGAACGGATTGTTGACTTTTGTGGGATTAATGTTGATACGGAAAAAATAAGTGGGAAGTTTTTCAGTCGCAGTCGCAGTCTCAGTTTTCAGAAAACAGACAACAAACAACCGAAAACCTTTAATACTGATTCGTAGAAAGTAAAACCAACGTACAAGCCTCTTCCACTTTAATATTGTTAATCCCCAACAATGCATAAAACTCCGGATTTGCTGTTCCTGGATTAAAAATGACTCTTTTAGGTTGAAGTCCAACGATATAATTGTAATAATCACGCTGCCCTTTCGGATTCAAATATAAAGTTACGGTATGAATATTTTTAAACGGAATTTGTTTAGTTTGAATTTTCACACCTGCCACTTCACCAATACGCTGCCCAATAGCAACCACTGAATGTTGCTTTTCAACTAAACTATTAATTGCTAAAAAAGAATAGCGTTCCGGATTTGTGGAAGCACCAATAACTAAGGTTTTTTTCATCTTACTGTTCTATGTTACAAAGATAATGCTTTTTATAAACTTCATCCTACTTTTAAAATAGAACAACTCTTAAACCTATATTAATTAGTTCAAAATTAGGTTTTCAATTCATTAATTTTACCAATGAAACTAATAATTGTCAAATTTACGAATTGACAAATTGACCCATTAAAAATGCTCGTAAACACTTCCTACAACGAAAAGAAAGTCAACGAATCAATCAATGATTTGGTTGGCAAGCCATTCGGTTTAATCGATAATATCAAATTAAACGGAATTGGTTCGCCACGATTAGACATCATCAAAACCAGCGAAGAAATTGCCACACTTCTTTCGTATGACAACAATCGTAATTTCTGTAATATAGAATTACGTCCGAAAGGAATAATCATACGTTTTCGATCGTTGTTAGAAACTTTTTCTTTAGTGATTCCGTTCTACAAACTTGTGATTTTTAAACCTGCCAATTCGTTTACTTTTCACATAGATCATCATTTTATTTCGATTGATGCACCACCAAAAAACAAAAGTGTGAATAGTTTCATCGAAAAATTAAATCAATTTAAAGCAGATAATTCTCCAACATATATCGACGATTTATAGTAACTTTGTTTTATTGATTTGATAACCTAACAAAAATAAGGTTGTCGTTATTTTGCAAAAAAACAATGGAATTATTTATCTACATTTTCGCGGCTTTGTTTTCTGTATTAAATCCGTTGGGAGCTGTCCCAATTTTTGTGGGATTAACTCAAGATTACACTAAAGTAGAACGTTCGCGAGTTTCATTATTAACGGCATTGAATGTTTTCATTATTTTAATCATCTCATTTTTTATTGGTGAATATGTGCTGAAATTTTTCGGAATTAGTATTGATGCACTTCGAATTGCCGGAGGTTTAATCATTGTGAGTTCAGGATTTTCTTTACTCACCGGAAAATTTAGTAAAACTCGCGGAGTGAACAAA
Source organism: Flavobacterium sp. T50_26 (assembly GCF_057652995.1). Taxonomy (NCBI): domain Bacteria; kingdom Pseudomonadati; phylum Bacteroidota; class Flavobacteriia; order Flavobacteriales; family Flavobacteriaceae; genus Flavobacterium; species Flavobacterium sp. T50_26. The sequence goes on along the minus strand of NZ_JBYFCC010000012.1, from coordinate 63,217 downwards.
AAAGTTGAAAATGATGCTCAAACCAGAAACCAAATTGCGTTAACACCATTGGCAATACCTATGTTGGCAGGTCCGGGTTCGATTTCTTTATTGATTGCTTTCTATCAAGATTACACCAAAATCAGTGAAAAAATAATTGCTTGTTTGGCCATTTTAGGTGTTGCTTTAGTAATTTATTTTGTCTTAAAAAGTGCTCACTATCTTTCTAGGATTTTAGGAGCATCCGGCATTGTGGCTATTTCTAGAATTATTGGTTTTATTGTTATTGCGATTGGTGTGCAATATATCAGTAGTTCTGTTGTAAATATCTTTAAAACAATTTAACGATTGTTCAACTACTTTTCTTAGTACCTTTAAGAAAAATAGCAGAAATGAAAATCCTTCTAACAGGTGCAAATGGCTATGTTGGCCGACGTTTATTACCCGAACTTTTATCGCAAAATCACGAAATAATTTGTTGCGTTCGCGATAAAAATCGATTAGGTTTAGATAAGACGACGCTTGACGCCATAACAATTTGGGAAGTAGATTTTTTGGAAGAAGTATCATTCGAAAACACACCAAAAGACATTGATGTGGCTTATTATTTGATTCATTCTATGTCATCTTCTACCCAAGTTTTTGATACAATGGAATCAAAAGCGGCCGAGAATTTCAATCGCTATATGAATCACATTGGCGTGAAACAAGTGATTTATCTTAGTGGAATTGTGAACAACAACACACTTTCCAAACACTTGCAATCTCGTAAAAATGTTGAGGAGATTTTATATAAAGGAAATTTCAATGTAACCGTACTTCGTGCCGGAATTATTGTGGGTTCAGGTAGTTCTTCTTTTGAAATTATTCGCGATTTATGTGAAAAATTACCTGTGATGATTACGCCAAAATGGGTCTTAACAAAAACACAACCCATTGCCATTCGCGATATAATTAAGTATTTGATGGGTGTTTTATTAAAAGAAGAATGCTATAACGATTCATTCGATATTGGCGGACCGAATGTGCTGACATATAAACAAATGATGCAATTGTATGCCAAAACAAGAGGCTTTCGCAATTGGATTTTTACAGTTCCGATAATGACACCGAAACTTTCTTCGTATTGGTTGTATTTTGTAACCTCAACTTCGTATAAATTGGCGATGAATTTGGTAGATAGTATGAAAATGGAAGTAGTTTGCAACGATAATCGATTACAAAAAATGTTAGGAATCAGACCGATTTCTTATACCGAAGCAATCAAATTGGCATTCATTAAAATAGAACAAAACTTAGTGATTTCAAGTTGGAAAGACAGTTTAGTGAGCGGACGATTTCAGCACAATTTGTCGGAATTTATTCAGGTTCCCACTTTTGGCTGTTTGAAGGATGAAAAGAAAATGAAAATTGAAAATCCAGAGAAAGTATTAGACAACATCTGGACAATTGGAGGATTAAAAGGGTGGTATTACGGCAACTGGATGTGGCAAGCTCGTGGTTTCATGGATAAACTCTTTGGTGGCGTTGGTTTACGACGAGGAAGAACACACCCGTTCAATTTAGATAGCGGCGATTCATTAGATTTTTGGCGAGTTTTGTTAGCAAACAAAGAAGAAAAACGATTGCTTTTGTTTGCCGAAATGCGTTTGCCTGGTGAAGCGTGGCTAGAATTTAGAATTGACGAAGAAAATGTTTTGCATCAAATTGCAACCTTTAGACCAAGAGGACTTTGGGGAAGATTATATTGGTATAGTTTAGTTCCGTTTCACTATTTTATTTTTGGTGGGATGATTAGGAATATTGGTAAATGATTATAAATAAAATGTTTTGGGAACACAGATTTGAAAAATTTTTAGAAATTTGTAAAGTAATAAAACGAACTATCAACCTGAAATCTAAAATTTTAAATGGAACACGGATTGAACGGATTAGTCAGATTTTCACCGATTTTGATAGCTTTGCTACAATGGATCCCGATAGCTATCGGGACGGATTTATCGGCGAACATTTTCTTCTAAACAAGACGCAACCTGAAACTTGAAACTTGAAACAAAAAATATGAACTATAAAATTTTCACCGTATTTTCTCTATTTCTTATTTTCGGATTTAAATCAGCACAAGAAAATAAAACAACTGATTTAAAGTATCTTGTTGCAATAATGCAAGGGACTTATTCGTCTGAAAAACAATCGATAACAGATAAAGAATACTTTAATATTTCTTTACGGATGATTCCTATTTGGAAAGAAAAAGGAAATTATCTGTATGTAGAGCAAGCCATGTTTGAGAAACAGGAAAGTCCGTATCGAGTTCGTATTTACAAAGTTTCACAACGAAACGATGAATTTGTGAGTGAAATTTACACGCTAAAAAATGAAAAAGAATGGATTGGAAAATGGAAAACTCCCGAAGCTTTTGCTAGTTTATCCGAATCGGATATCGAACTAAAACCCGGCTGTGAAGTGATATTAAAAAAACAACCTGACGGAACTTTCATTGGTCAAACCGGAGAGAAAACTTGTCCGAGTGAATTGAGAGGAGCTTCTTACGCTTCTTCAAAAGTAACCGTTACTCCTACCCAAATTCTTTCTTGGGATCAAGGTTTTGATAAGGAAGGTAAACAAGTTTGGGGAGCCATAAAAGGCGGATATGTGTTTGACAAAATCAATTAATTAAAATTTTTAAAAAAAAGTATATTATAAAAAAACTTCATTTTTACTTTGTATTTCAAAGTTCTTTTAATAATTTTGTTCTCATTAATCATCACACTGCTTTGGCAGATAATCAAAAAACAAAAATTATGGAAAACAAATCATTCAAAATCACACCCAATCAAAGACTGATGGGTATTGTAGCATTCGTAACAACGTTGCTTCTTATTCCGTTACTAGCGATGCAGTTTACAACAGAAGTCAACTGGGATGTTTTCGATTTTATAACTGCTGCTGTGCTTTTACTTGGCACTGGTTTAGTATGTGAAATAGTTTTACGCAATGTTCGTTCAACCCAAAACAGAATTCTTCTTTGCGGAGTAATACTTATAATTTTATTTTTAGTTTGGGCGGAATTAGCAGTGGGAATCTTTGGAACTCCGTTTGCAGGAAGTTAGATTCAAATTGACGCTTTGTCAAATTCACAAATTTTCAATTCCTACACGCACACTCATGATGTACTTCTAAATAAGCAATGGAATCCAAACACATTTTTTCTAAAACAGAAATGTCAATATCCGCAAGTTTTTTGATATAAATACAAGCTTTTCCCATTTTGAATTTACCAAAATTATCCAGTAAATGTTTGTTGTCTTCTCTAGGCGAGTAAACATACAAGGAAAATTCCGCTTTTCGTGGCGAAAATGCAATCATTGGAGCATCTCCTTGGTGACCGCTGGTATATTTGTAATGATAACTGCCAAAGCCAATAATGCTTGGTCCCCACATTTTGGGTTCAAAACCAGACCAATTTTTCATCAATTCTATAAGTCGAAAACTATCGGCTTTCTTTTGATCGTTATCTACAAAAGAGTGAATAAAATCTGTCACCTTTACTTCTGTTTCTGCTGTTTTGTTTTTTGCCATAAGATTCAAAAAAAATACTGTTTCATTAATCAAAAATACAAATTAAATAGTCAAATTATTCCAAGTCTAAATGAGAAATCATTTTATTTTCCCATTTTGGAAAAAATCTTTACAAAATTCTTCAATAGAACAAAAAATTTGTGAATTTTATCTTGCGAAGGCATAAACAAAAGTTTAGTTTATTACTTATTTTCAACACGTTAAGCATGATAATTTTTGCTTTTTATATCGAACTCATGTTGATTAATCTTTGTGAAGATTCCTCCTTCGTTGGAATAACAAGATGATGTAAAAATTGGGACGGAATTCTTTTATCATAGAGAACATTGGAAGGATTCCTACGGAATGACAAGATTGAGGGAAACTGCGACTAGAAAACTTTTTTCTCACAGAAATCACGGAAAGCACAGAATGAGATTCTTCCTTTGTCAAAATGACAAGATTGTGTGAAAACTGAGACTGAAAATTTTTTTCTCACAGAAATCACGGAAAGCACAGAATGAGATTCTTCCTTCGTCAGAATGACAAGATTGTGTGAAAACTGAGACTGAAAACTTTTTTCTCACAGAAATCACGGAAAGCACAGAATGAGATTCTTCCTTCGTCAGAATAACAAGACTGTGTGAAAACTGAGACTGAGACTGAGACTGAGACAGAAAACTGCTAACTGACTACTGCTCCCCTAGCCCCGATTGAAATGGAAAGCCTTGTGATGGATTGTTGTATTTTTTCTTGGCAAAAAAAAGCGACCAAAGGAAGCTCTTTTTTTGCCAAGAAAAAAACAACAAGACAAACAAGCTTGGAATGGAAAGCGGGAATAGCTTCTGCAAAAAAAATGGAAGATGGGAGATGGGAGATTGAAGATGGGAGTTGAGAGAAAAAAAAGCTTTGTCAAAGTTTGGAGTTTTGACAAAGCTTGTGGAATTAAAATCTATTTCTTTTATGCTTGTGGTAGAAAAACCTCAGCCATCATGCAGCGAGCACTTCCGCCGCCGCAGGCTTCGATGGTATCGAGACTGGAAGAGATGATTTCGCAGTGTTCTTCGATTTTGTGGATTTGAGCTTTCGTTAAGCTTTGGTGAGCGGAATTGCTCATAACCAAATAACGTTTGTTGTCTTTTCCTTTGACTTGCAGCATATTTCCGGCGAAGTTGTTCACTTGGTCTTCGGTGATGAGGATGATGTCTTTTCCGTCGGCACGAAGGTTATCGAGCACCATTTTGCGTTCTTTTTTATCGTCGATGCAATCGGCACAAATCACGGCAAAGGTTTCGGCCAGACACATCATTACGTTGGTGTGATAAATGTGTTTTCGCTCGCCATTCACGGTTTGATACGCTTCAAAAATAACAGGAGCTAAATCGAAATCTTCGCAAAATTCGATGAATAATTCTTCGTCTGCACGAGGCGAAAGTGCACAATAGGCTTTGGCATTGTCACGGTCTAAAAGGATGCTTCCGGTGCCTTCAAGGAAAAATCCGTCTTCTTCGGCAGAGGTATAATCCATAATTTCGTTGACCACAAATCCGCGGTCTTCGATGATGTCGAGGATATCTTCTCTTCGCTCCAATCTACGGTTTTCGGCAAACATTGGGTACAAGGTTACATCGCCGTTTTCGTGAAAGGAAATCCAGTTGTTTGGAAAAATACTATCGGGCGTGTCGGGATCGAGGGTATCATCTACTACAATTACATTCACGCCCACTTTTTGCAATTTTTCTACAAATGCATCAAACTCTTGTTGAGCTTTTGCATTTACAGTGGCGGGAGTTGTATTATCTAATACTTTTTGATAATAATTATTTACGGCCGTTTGCTCATTCATTCGGAAGGCAACGGGACGGATCATGAGGATGGTGTTTGTTGTTTGGTTCATTTTTTCTGTTGTCTGTTGTCGGTTGTCTGTTGTTTGTTATCTGTTGTCTGTTGTTTGTTATCTGTTGTCTGTTGTTTGTTGTCGGTTGTCTGTTGTTTGTTGTCGGTTGTCGGTTGTCAGTTGTCGGTTCTCGGTTGTCGGTTGTCCGATAACGGATAACTGACAACAGACAACCGATTTCTACTTCCAGTGTTCTTCTACATATTTTATAAAAGTAAAAATTTTTGCTCCTAAAATATCATATTCTTCAATAAAACTTTCAATATTTGGAACAACTCCCGGATATAAACGATCAATTTTAAAAAGATGATTTTTTGTTTCTAAGCAACTGGCGTGACTGAAAACTAGAAATCGAATAAATTCTGCTTTGTATCTTTTTCGTCCGTAGCCTTCTACATTGTTTGAAACTACGGAATCGGATGATCTTCTAACTTGGCTTCCCAATTCATATAGCTCATACTTTGGCAATAGTAATGAAGCTGGATGTACTTTGAAAAATAAGTCTGAGCTCAGTTGATAAATGTCTAAATCGTTATAACTTTTCATGGCTTATAATTTTATTTTATTTGGTTTATATTTCTTTGAAAAACAGTTTTGATTTCAATTAACCGATAACGGATAACAGACAACCGACAACTATTTATCACGTACTAATGGAAGTGTCGAACATCTCAACAATCCTTCTTGTTTTGCAATTTCGGCGTATGGGATTTCTTCTACGGTGAAGCCATTTTCACGAAGCCAATTGTTTAGGCGGGTGAAATTTCGTTCGGATACTACGACATCGGGTGCAATGGAAAACACGTTGGAATTCATGTGATACATTTCGTCTCGCGTGATGTGAAATAAATTTTCTTTTCCGAAAAGGTTCACTAAAAACATATAATCAGCTTCTTCACGGAAACCGCTTTTGTAAATTATTCCTTTGTCTTTTCCAACGGGTTGAAAACAACAATCGAGGTGCAAAGCATTGTCGCGGGCTTCAATTTTTGATTTGACTAAATCGAAATCTTTTACTTTTTTGTTTGGAAATAATTGTTTGATGTATTCCACACCTTGCCAATTGGTTCTGGCTGTGATGTAATCTTTATAATCAGATCCTTTGTATGTTCCGATGAAAATATAATCGTTCCATAACATCACATCACCTCCTTCTATATGTACTTCCTCGGGTGGGCGAACTACTTTTTTTGGATCGATGTGATCAATAACGTATTGAATAGCATCGAGTTCTTTTTCTCTGTCGGGAAGAATATTGGCTTTGATAAAAATATCATCGATAACAAAACCGATGTCGCGTGCAAAAATTTGATTGTAATTATTGATGATATCCGGTCTGAAAACTTCTACGTCGTATTTTTTGAATACTTGGTTGAAGGCTTCCATTTCGGTAATCATATCGGATTCTATGGGATAGGTTCCGGCGAGAATGTGTTCGAGTGATTTTGGGTCATAGGCTTCTTCGGCAGTTGGAGTTGGTCCGTTGCTAACAGCAGTTCCTAAGACCACGGCCCTTAATCGGGAGGTTTCGTTTTGAATGTGTATTGGTAGCATAACTTTAGTTGGCTTTTGACAAAGATAAAAAAAAGCTCCCTGATAAAAAGGAGCTTTTGGTATATCTATTGAAAATAAATCATTATTTGATTATTATTTTTTGGTCTTTCTGATTATTACCGCTTTTAATTGTCAAAACATACAATCCTCTTGAAAAACCATTCACTGGAATTGTAAAATTAGAACCAAGTGAAACAGCGTTTTGATTGTATAAAATTCTTCCGTTTATATCAGTTAAATTCAACGTGACATCTTCTAAATTAAGTGTATTATTTTTTATATGAATAAAATCAGAGGTTGGATTCGGATAAATAACAAAACCTTTTTCAAAATCTGTAACAGTTAAGGTATCATCAACTAATATCTCTCCTCGATAAGGATAGGTGTTTGGTTTTGTAATGGTTATTTTAAGAACATCATTAGAAGTTAATTCAGATAAATTTAAATTCAATTCGTTGGTGAAAAGAAAATCATTCAGAATAATTTCATTGTTTTGAGAAATGGTCACTGCAGCGTTATCTACATTACTAACTAAATTCAAAACGCCTCCATTGATGGAAATTTCTTCAGGGTGATCAGCTGTAATCGTTATGGCTTCTTGAGTTCTGAAAACGGTAGTTGGGTCACCAAAAAACACCCACGTTTGCATTACTTCTTCGGCAGTATAACTTTGATTGTAGGATTCCAACATACTAACTTGACCATTATAAAACAATCCGCCAAGTGTAGTTTTGATGTTATCTTCATTATTTTGAATAATTAATTCAGTCATTTCGTCTTGCGTTTGCATCGGTTCTGCCCACGCCATCAAAATCGACGAACCACAACTGGCAATGGCTCCAGTGATAGTTTGACCTTGTTTGGCAGCAGTAAGTGCTTCACAAAGGGAAGTGCTATTGACAAAAGTTCCGTTATTACAAGCAACCGAAACAACAAAAGGATAACTTCCACCATTTGACAATTGGTTCACTGAACTGTTAGTAAAATCTCCGGTACTCACACCTTCTGTCCAACCGTGACCGGTGTAATTCATCAATCCTACTCCTTCATTAATAGCATTCACAATCATTGAGGAAGATGGATTTCCGGGACCGTCGCCTTCGTTTTGAGAACCTTCATAAAACTCATGAACGGTATTATATCCAAAAGATTGTAATTTGTTTTTAATGTTTCGGAGATGTTGCCAATCGGCTTCTTCATCATCTCCGTAGCCATACCCTTCATTGGAACCAATTCCTATTGCATTGGTCATCCAAGTTCCGACCATAGGATTGATTTCATATTCTAAAGTACGATTTACAATGGTTTGAACTGTAGCACTATTTCCTGAAAAACGTCCTACCAACAATTCAGGATAATAATCTTCTCCTTCCAATTGACCATAAAATGAATCGCTGTAAAGTTCTTCATCTGCACCGGTAATTCCGTATGAATACGTTGGAAGATGTTCGTGATCACCCACTAAAATCACATAAACCAAATTTGGATTGGAAGAATAATAATTGGCAATAAACGATTTAATTTGTGTGGAAGAAGAACCGATTTCAGTTAGTTCTGCAATGGTCGTTTTAATTCCTTTTTCATTTTTCCAATTAGCAAAAGGTTGAATTGTATTTCTAAAGTTAGCTGGACAAATAATTAAAAGTTCGCCCTGTTCATTTAGACTTTCATATTGAACTGCGTTGGCATAATGATTTCTATAATACGATGGAAAAACACCATCATTTTCAGGAGTTGAATTGGTACGTTGATTAATTCCCGTTTGAGAAGGTAGATGAATAATTTTTACTGAAATAGAATTGTAAACCCTTAATTTTTTTGATAATGGATTATATTGAAACGGATAAAAAGTCACCGTAACCCCTCTAGTTTTTCTGTAAATGTAAGGTTTGCCTAATTGAGCTAAATCACCAGGGAAAAAGCTATCTTGATTGTATGTTTCACCTTTTACATAAGGAATTGTTTCCGGATTGATGTTTCGTTTCAAACTTCCTTTGGAAGGTAAAACATTTACATTTTCATATTCCACAAAACTGTCATACTTTATTTCAATTGAAAAATCTCCGGAATCGGGAACTTGAATAGATTCAGAAAACATTGGCAAAGCAGGAGCATCTTTTTGCAACATTAAAATACTGCTCACAGCAGAAAAATCTTGATAGGATTGTCCTTGCACTATTTTTACTTTACTAAAATAATCAGGAATAGATAAGGCTAATTCAAATTGCGTTTCACTCAAACGACTTATTGAAAAGGTTTGAGCGTTACTGATAAAAGTTCCTAAAAGAAATAAACAAAAAGAAAAGTAACGATTTTTCATGGGCAAAAGCTGGTTGATTCATTTTTAATCACTTACAAATATATATAAAAGATGAATCGAGTGAATTAAATCGTGCATATTTCCAACTTTAAGGCATAAAAAAAATCCATTTTACAATAAAATGGATTTTTTAGAAGGTTAAAAATTATCTTTTCTCAACCGGAACAAAAGCTCTCAACGGAGAACCTACATAGACCTGACGAGGTCTTCCGATTGGTTCTTTGTTGACACGCATTTCTTTCCATTGTGCAATCCAGCCCGGCAAACGACCGATGGCAAACATTACGGTAAACATTTCGGATGGAATTCCTAATGCACGGTAAATAATTCCGGAATAGAAATCGACGTTTGGATATAAATTTCTTGATTTGAAGTAGTCATCTTCTAACGCTACTTTTTCTAATTTTTTGGCGATATCTAATAATGGATCATCAATTCCTAAAGCATTTAAAACATCATCTGCTGCTTTTTTGATGATTTTTGCTCTTGGGTCAAAGTTCTTGTAAACTCTGTGGCCAAATCCCATCAAGCGGAAAGAATCGTCTTTGTCTTTTGCTTTTAATACATACTTATCTACATCACCACCATTTTTATGAATTTCTTCTAACATTTCTAACACAGCTTGGTTTGCACCACCGTGAAGTGGCCCCCAAAGTGCAGAAACTCCGGCAGAAATAGAAGCAAACAACCCGGCATGTGAAGAACCTACTATTCTAACAGTTGATGTTGAACAATTTTGTTCGTGGTCGGCATGAAGGATGAATAATTTATCTAAAGCATTAACGATAGTTGAATCTATTTTATATGGTCCTGTTGGCAACTCATACATCAAATGCATGAAATTTTCCACATAACCTTTCGTGTTGTCATAATAATTTAATGGATAACCCATTGATTTTCTGTATGTCCAAGTAGCAATAACTAAAAACTTAGCCATGGTTTTGCAAACTGCTTCATACATTTCTTTTTCATTGTGAGGATTAACAGACTTAGGATTAAAAGCTGTTAATGCACTAGTTAACGAAGCCAAAACGCCCATTGGGTGAGCTGTTTTTGGGAAACCGTCGATGATGTTTTTCATCTCTTCGTTTACCAATGAGTATTTACGAATATCTGTTTCGAATTTTTCTAATTGAGTTTTAGTTGGTAATTCTCCAAAAATTAACAAATAAGAAACTTCTAAGAAATCTGCTTTTTCGGCTAATTCTTCGATGGAATAACCACGGTAGCGAAGAATTCCTTCTTCACCATCTAAAAAGGTGATTTCACTTTTGCATGACCCTGAATTTTTGTAACCTGGATCAATCGTGATTGCTCCGGTCAAGGCACGTAGTTGGTCGATATCGATGGCGGCTTCATTTTCACTTCCTACGATAACAGGAAACTCATACTCTTTGCCTTCGAATTTTAATATTGCAGTTTTTGACATGATTTTATAATAAATTTATAGGTCTAAATAATGTTTGTTGCGAAATTACGAAATAAAGTAGGATTGTTAAAATTTAATTCGAAATGATTTAGTTAAATTTAGTTTAAAAATTGCTAATTTCCTATACATAGACTAAATATAAAAAAACTCACGCATTTGTATACGTGAGTTTCTTACTTTTAAAATAATCTTAACTACTTATTTTTTTACCAATTTTTCAACTCTACTTCCTTTATCGGTATTTATCTTTATAAAATACATTCCGTTTGCTCGTGATGATAAATTTAATTCGGAAGAGATATTGTTTACCAATTGCGTTTGTAATAATCTTCCTTGAACATCATACAATTCAATGGTTTTGATGGTTGAATTATCTTTGATGGTGATGTTAACGATATCTTTTACTGGATTTGGGGAAACAGTGATAGTGTCGTCAGAATTAAAATCGGCGTTATTCAACAACTGAATTACAGTAATTTCATTATTTGTAACTATTGGGAAATTATAATCAAAATAGATTTCGGCGTGGTTAGAAAACTCATCGTTTAGGTTTAATTCATTTAGCAACTTTATTTTAAACATTATAAACCCATCGTTTTCAGCATCTTCAAATGGTAGATTTATGTTTTCAAAAACAAATTCAAAACTATTCTCTTTTTGTCTAATTGCAAATGGATGACTTGCCTGCAAAGGTATTAGGGAATTAATATTAAATTTACTTGAATCGATAACATCTTTTACAACTACGTTAATTGCCGAAGCACTTCCTGTATTTTCAAAACGAATTAAATAGTGAACATATTCTCCAATTAATTCTGGACCAACAACATTGCCTTGTAAGCAAGTTTTATCGTTGGGATCATATGAATTTACTGCTCCATGATTTAATAAAAACGCATTATTTAATAAATACTCATCTGGTTCTGTCGTGTTAGCAACAAGATAAAAGTCTAAAACATCTCCGTCATTTAAAGGGTGTGTTGAACCTGGCGTATTTAAACTAAACAATAACTTAATACTTCTTGTTTCAAATGGCATTAAATCCTGATACTCCCAAATCATTTGATTGTTACTATTTGATAATGGCATTGGTTCTGATGAAATTAAATCCATTACATTATCTTCATAATCCAACGTAATTTGCCCAGAGCTAACTTCAGTTCCTTTATTCTTCAATAAAATGCGGTAAATAGCATCAAACCCTGGTCTAGCCTCAGATAAAGGGAAGAAAACCACTTCAACATCGTGATGACTTCCATTTGGTGTTATACAAAAGTTTTGATTTACACTGTTTCCGTTTTCAAAGTTGTATGAAAAAGTTTCTGGATGTACATTAAAATATTCTGGATTTTCCAGTTCAGGCTGTAATAAGAAACTATATGAATAATTGGTAGCTATATCTATCTCTCCATTAGATTTAGAATAAAAATTTTCTAAGAAATACAATTCATTTTCAAAATCCTCAAACCACTTTAACTTTAAATTAGGATATACAATATCACTCTCTTCACAATTCTCTTGAGTTTCACTATACGTTGACATTCCATAAACTAACTTAAATTCGCCGACATTGTCAAAAGAACAATAATCATTTATGTTCAAATCATTGTAACCATAGGTTATGGCTAAATTACGAATAGTTTCAATTTGAAGTACGTCCGCACAAATATACTCCAAGTTAGGATTATTGGAAAAGTTTGGGTTAAATTCAGAAAAACCATTTCGAATGTTCAGATTATTTAAATTATTATTTTGACAATATAAACCTTGAACTCTTATTTTTGATAAATCTAGTTCTTCTAAAAAAATATTGTTGCACTTTAATTGAGCTATATGGTCAACATTTTCTATGTTTAGTGAAACAAGTTGATTATTACTGCAATTTAATTCTCCCAGAATTGATTCTGATTGAAAAGAATTAATGCCAGTAACTGATAAACTAGTTAGTAAATTTCCCTCACAATTCAAATGATCCAAATCTGGGGTATTATTTACGCTTAGCGTTGTTAGTAAATTATTGTTTAAGAATATCCGTCTAATAGTTTCTGATTCAGGAATAATAATGTTGTTGAGTAGATTGTTGGCTAATCTCAAATCAATAATTTGAGGAAGATTGATTAAGTCTATCGTAGTTAATTGATTATTAGAAAGTGATAAATATTTAAGATTTTGTAATTCTGGAAATACAATATTCTCAACACCGCATGAAAACATTGAAAAAGACTCTAATAGCGGTAGATTAGGCACAACAACATTTGGAAAACTACCATTACCAAAACCAAGTGATTTTAAATTTAGAAAATTTGCGGTATCATTTATACTTAAAACACCTGAAGCTGTGTTAACGGTATTGGTAAATGAAAATTCACTAACCTCCATTGCTTCTTCAATTTGAATTTCTCCATCATCATTAGCATCTGGAGCAAAATTTTGGTCTTGCAAATTTTTTGCATGTCCAGAATTCTCTGTAATTCGTAAAATTGCAGTTTTCAAAAATGGATCGATAAATAGTACATTTTGATTTTGCCCAACCGATAAACTATTTGATATTGAACTTTGATTTGTTGTTGTACAGGTTGAAATTAATCGATAATCTGTAGGTTCATCTTGCAAAACTGCTGACTTGGATGGAAATGATGAAACTTCCCCCAGATTCTCCCATTGATTTAACTGCAAAGGTGATTTTTGCCATTGATACGTCATATCAAACCCATGAGAAAGACCAGAAGCCAATAAAACAAAAGGAGCACCACTGTTTGCATTAGAAACACTAGAGCTTAAAATACCTGCATTTGGCAAACCTTCAATTAGTTCTTCGGTAAGATATGTAATACGTGTATTAAATCCACTTGTAAAAGTTACTTGCTGCCCATTGATTAGATGCTGAGTTCCGGTATTGTAGGCTGATTGAAAACTATGAGTTCCGGAATTTAAAGATTTCTCCCATTTCAACCACTGTGTTATGTTATTATATGTGGGGCTGCTAATTGGTGTAAATTCAACAAAACAAAAAATATCATTTCCAGTATATTGAAAAACATCTTGTGCTTGCCACAGCCAAAAACCTTTTACTACCGGAAAATTATGCTTAGTAACTATTGATTGATGAATTAATGTTGCATTATTTTTTAGTGAAGAATAAGACGTGGGAAACATGTTGTGAAACGGAAAATCGGCATTTTTTAAATATACTTTAATTTCCCAAATATCGTTGTCAAAAATTGCTGATGATGACATTTTTTTAAATCCCCATTCTGTAATAACTGAACCAGGAACTATACCGGAGTCAATAAGTTGTTGTTGACGCACAACTTGAACGCTTGTACTGATATTTGTATTACCTGTTCGATGCATCCAAATTGGGCCGCCCTCACTCTCTATGCCACTTGAACCTCCAATTTCTACTGTTTGAGCAATAGACTCTGAAAAATGAATAATTAGAAGAAGTAAAACAACTTTAATAACATATTTTTTTAACATATTTTATACATTTAAATTATGATTCCTGAATCAATAATGTATTGCAATAGTAAGAATTTTTTTCACGCTTTCAACTAATTAGTGTTGATTTTTTAACAAAATCGCAACTATAACAAACAAAAAACTCACGCATCTGTGTACGTGAGTTTTCAACTTTAAACTAATTTTAACTACTTATTTTTTTACTAATTTTTCAACTTTACTTCCTTTATCGGTATTTATTTTTATAAAATACATTCCGTTGGCTCTTGATGATAAATTTAATTCTGAAGAGATATTGTTTACCAATTGCGTTTGTAATAATCTTCCTTGAACATCATACAATTCAATGGTTTTGATAGTTGAATTGTTTTTGATGGTTATGTTAACGATATCTTTTACAGGATTTGGATAGATGGTAATCAAATTTTCTAAAATTGGATTAACAACACTTAAAGCTTCAAATAATGTTTTAGCCTCGTTAGTCGTAATAGGATAGTTGTAATCAAAATAGATATTCGCTTTACTTTTTACGAAATCACCATTAATCAGTGTGTTTTTTGAATTCATAACCAATAAAATGTTTCCATGACCACCTGAATCTAAATAAATGTTGTTAAAAATAAACTCGGCTTTATTTCCTCTTACTTGTGCTCGCATATCATGAGAACTATTTAAAACTTTTAAACTGGAAACTTCATAGTTAGTTTCATCAATATCCATTACTACAACGACATTCTCGGCATAAAAATTTCCTGTATTTTCAAATTGGATTACATAGTGCAATTCCTCTCCAATTAAATTCGGGCTTACTACATCACCTTCGATACACGTTATATCATTCGGGTCATACGCACCCACAACTACTTGATTTAAAATAAACGTGTTATCAATTACATTCTCGTCTCCTGCTTGTGGCGTAATTATGGAAGTAAAAGTCAATACATCATCAATATTTACCGGATTTTCAGCATCAGTAGGGGCATTAATTAAAAATGTAACTATGATGCTTCTACTTTCAAAAGGCAATAAATCTTCATAACTCCAATTTACAGCTCCTTCAATTTGACTTTCAGGAGTTTGAGTAGCAGAAATAAAACTCATAAGGTGTTGATTATAGAAAAAGCTTAAACCATAGTCTTGCGATAAAATTGTATTACCTTTATTTCTGTAAACTAATTGATAAGTCGCATTAAATCCGGGACGTGCAGGTATTAATGGTGCAATAACTACTTCTAAATCAGGATGAGTTCCGTTTGGTGTAATGCAAAAGTTTACTATTTCTTGGCTTCCATCAACCAAGGGAAAATTAACTGTGGAACTAGTTGGCGTAACTGAAAAATAACTTGGGTTTTCAAGTTGAGCATTCAATGTAAAAGCTCCTGCCTGTGTATAAAATAGATAATTTCCTTCGTCATTGCTAAAAGATGCTCCTTCTTGTGTTCCATCATTTAGTACAATTTTTGTAAAACGAGTAATATCATCTTCACTACAGCCATCATTATTAAAATCATAGGTTACTGTTCCTGAAATAATGTTGTTTCCTTCTGAACTAAATGAACAATAAGAATTAACAATAATGTCTTCGGCATTTTGAAACATATTAAGGAAATCGATATAACTACTAACGTTAAAATCATCTGCACATATTAATTCTAATGCAGTTGTGTTAATTATTTCGTTGTTTTCCCATTCTCCTAAGCCTAAATAGATATTGCCTGGAACGCCATTTTTAACGTTCAAAGAGGTAAGGTTGGGTGTATTGGAGCAAAAGAACTCAAAACCACCAAAAGTTTGACTCAAATCAATATGACTCAGAGTGGTATTGCTCAGGTTTAACATCACAATATTATTTAAATCGACCAAAGTTGCTTCTGTGAGTGGATTATTTTCTAAGAAAAGATTAACCATAAAATGCAAACCCGTTGTATTGATAGTTGTGATTTGATTTATTCGTGCATCGAAAGTTCTAAGGTAAATAAAACTATTCAATCCTGTTAAATCGGCAATTGCTGTGTTGGAAACAGTAAGTGAAGCTACTGCTCTTGCTTCGCTTATTTGAATTTCCCCATCATCATTGGCATCAACTTTCATATTTTGCCAAGAGAGATTTTGTGCTATAGAATTAGTAACATCGGCTTCTAAAATTTTTGCTTTAAAATTGGCATCCGGTATAAAAACAATTTCTTCATCGCCGGCTTCCACTCTTAATTGAAAACTTGAATAGGTAGCTTCACACCCTTGAACTCCATCTGAGTTATTCGTTGCACCAATATAAACTGTTTGCGGGTTTGACACATTAACATAAGCTGATAAATTTGCACCTGATGAACCTAAATCATTTATTCCATTTATAGCATCACTTTCTGTTAAATAGAATTTTACGTCAATTGTTCCGCTTTCCTGGTTAGGTAGAATGATAAATTCACCCATAGCAACTTCCTGAACTAAATCAAATGAAGCTGTTCCCGTAAAATCAACTCCTTGATAGGCTACAAGATCCGGAATAGTGTAAACTACTGGCTTTCTTTTAACACTTAGTAAAAGTTGTGTGTAACCTATTTCATTTGTAGCAATGTTTTGCACCCGACAATATACAACCCAACCCATTCCACCTGCTATGTAATTGGCTGTATCTAAAATAGGGCTTATGTTATTGAGTGCGTTTTGTTGCGTGCTATGAAATGAAAAAGTATATTCACTAGGATTTAAATCACCCAGAACAGTTGGAATAGCAGTTTCTAAGTCAAAAACAACTAAACCGTTTGAATTGTCATCACAAATATGTTGTGTGATACTAGATGGAATAGGCAAATCACCATCTGTATTATAAATTATAAAACTAGTTATTTCAAAGCAACCCGTAGAACTATCAACGACTCTTACCCAGATTGTTTGAGAAGGAGATTGAGATAAATAAGATGTTGGATTAGCTATCTGATTAGCAAAATTTGCTGCGTCTTGATTTGTTTCAAAAAAAGCCAATTCATACCCTGTACTGGCACCCAAAATAATAGGTTCGTTCACTGTTAAATCAAAGAAACCGGACGAACTGAATAAATTAATTGGCTCATTTATCACTACCGGAGGATGGGCTACTAAATTGACTGTGTAATAGAAAAAATCAGCACTATTTTCAATATTTTCTAATCGAACATGAATGGTTTGGGGATTAGAAATATTTGTATAATCTGTATAAGAACCAATTGGATTTTCACGATCCAATAATTCTTGTTCAGTTTCATAAAATGCAATCGCATGTGTGGAAGGAGTTGTTCCAGACAATGTATACGCTTCAAAAGCAAAAACTAAATTAAATTCAGCAGTACCATTACCAATTGTATCACAAGCAGTAATAGGAGTCAATTCGTCTTGAGCATTTAGTAAGGAAGACAAACTCAAGAAAATTAGTATTAGAAATGAATGTAGAAATTTTTTCATGATCGCTTTAATTTGAAAATTTATTTAGCTAATTTAATTTATGTTTTTAGTTTAAAAATCGATTAATGAGTATCTAGTGGTTTTGAATTAGAATTTAAAATGATTTCAACAACTCTTGCAATCGCTCTTTTTTTCGTTGTGAAATAGGAAGATTACTATTGTCTGCCATCACCACATATCCTCCATCCTTTTTGATATACGATTTCAAATAAGCCAAATTGATTAAATGCGATTGATGAATGCGTTCAAAACCGTGCTCCGTTAACAATTCTTCATATTCTTTCAAGGTTTTGGAAATCAAAATCGGTTTATTGTTTTTGATGTAAAACTTGGTGTAATTGTCTTCGCTTTCGCATCGGATGATATCGCTGATTTCAAACAAATGAATTCCGTCTGAAGTAGAAAGAGCAATTCGTTTGAAGTTATCTACTTTTCTACGAATGTTCTCCAACAATAAATCAATATGAGCATAATTATCACTTTGCGATAAAACCTGATTAATCTTTCCAATCACTTTTTGCAATTCTTCCGGATCAACGGGTTTTAATAAAAAATCTAATGCACTAAACCGAAATGCTTTAATGGCATATTGTTCGTGAGCCGTTATAAACACCACTTGCGAGGTTATTTTTCCATTAAGTTCTGCCAATTGTTCCAATAAATCAAAACCGGTTCCGTCTGTTAATTGAATATCTAAAAACAAAACTTGTGGTTTCAATCGGCTGATGGTTTCCACACCGGATTGCACACTATCTGCTTCTCCAATAATGGAAATATCCGGAGCATACCGCGAAAGCATTTGTCGCATTCCGGCTCTCAAGTTAGCATCGTCGTCTATTAATATGGCTG
This sequence comes from Flavobacterium sp. T50_26, assembly GCF_057652995.1. NCBI lineage: Bacteria > Pseudomonadati > Bacteroidota > Flavobacteriia > Flavobacteriales > Flavobacteriaceae > Flavobacterium > Flavobacterium sp. T50_26. The sequence continues at coordinate 44,728 of NZ_JBYFCC010000012.1, read as the reverse complement.
TTGTCATTTTCGGGTTACGGGTTGCGGGTTGCGAGTTTTTGTTGGGGTCGCAAACCGTTTAATGTTATTTTATATATTGTATTGGTAAATTCAGTACGACTTTTGTGCCTTGAATTTCATCTAAATCGTTTTTAATTTCTTTGATTTCCACTTTTGCTTTTTGAGCGGTAGAAGCTTCCATCATTTCTAATCTTTTTTTGGTAATATCCAATGCCATCGATTTGTGAATGGCTACTAAATTTTCTTTGATTTCTTTTGACTTATCAAACCCAATTCCATCATCCAAAATAGTGCAAACTAAATTATCTTTTTCAATCGAAAAATCAACAGAAATTGTTCCGTTTTCCTTTTTAGGAATTAAGCCGTGAATAATGGCATTTTCTACAAATGGTTGTAATAATAAAGGAGGCAAAGCCATATCATCTTCAATTTCATTGCTTTTTGATATTCTGAATTCAAAAACATTATTAAAACGAAGTTGTTCCAATTCCAAATAGTTCTGTAAACTTTCAATTTCTTTGTCAATCGGAATAAGCGATTCTTTGGAATATTCTAATGTTAATCGCATCAATTTGGAGAATTTTGATAAGTATTTGATGGCCGAATCCGTTCCGTTTTGCACAATAAAACTCGAAATAGATCCCAAACAATTAAACACAAAATGCGGATTCATCTGTAAATGCAACGCTTTCTGTTCGTATTCTGCGAGTTCTTTTTGTAACGTTAAATTTTTCTTTAACTGAATTCGGTTGTAAATCAAAAAGGCAATTCCCAACAAAAGCAATACAAACAAGGCAATAAAAATGGTTTGCAAGGTTTGTCTTTTCGACTGTTCGGCTAAAAGCAATGCTTTCTTTTCTTCTTCTTTTTTCTTGATGGCTTCTTTCTTTTCAAATTCATAATTCATTTCGGCTTGAACACTTTTTCTAATATTTTCGTGATTAATCAAGCTGTCTTGTGCCGTTTTGTATAATTTGAAATGTTTGAACGCTTCAGTGGGTTGATTCAACTTTTCATAAATGGAACTAATTAATTTTTCCGCCAAGGCAGTTCCTTCCAAAACGTTTAGTTGCTTGGATAATTCGGCTGCTTTTTGAGCATATTTCAACGCTTCAGTCCAATTATTTTGTTCATAAAAATAGTCTCCCAGAAACAAATAGGTATCGGATTTCCCAAATTTATCATCAATTAAATCGAATGATTGTAAAGCCAAATTCCAACTTTCCAACGCTTTTTCTGAAATTGATTTCTTCTTGTAAAGCAACCCTAAGTTGTTATACAATTCACCCAAACCACGCGGATTAGGAAATTTTTCAAAATAGTATTTTGCTTTCGTATAATAGTCTTCTGCTTCTTTGAAGTTGTTTTGTTTTAAATGAAGATTTCCAATATTGGTAATGGTAATTCCAACGGTTCTATCGCCTATTTTCTCTTGAATTTTTTGAGCTCTGCTAAAATAATCCAAAGCTTTAAAATCTTCATTTTGGGCTCGGTAAACTATTCCAATATTATTATAAACGCGTGCTAATTTTTCTTCTTCTTTTGTTTCTTCATAAATGGAAACAGCTTTCAGATGATGTTGAAGTGCTTTTGCATAATTGCTTTGTTCCGAAAAAACAATTCCCATACTTCCATACACTCTGGCTAATCCGTTTTTAAGTTTGAGGTTATCTTTTGAATTAACAGCCAATTCGTTTTCATACACCAATTTGGCTTGGGAGAAAAAGTCTAATGCTTCGGGATAATTTCCTGTAATAATTTTGGAAATACCCAAATTAAGCAAGGCAGTTCCTTCTTCGGTTTGATAGTTGATTTTTTTGGCTAAGGTTAATGCTTTTGTGGCATACTCATTCATCAAAACCGGATTACTACTTTTATAATAATCGGCAATTTCATTGAGAAGTTGCACTTTTTCAATGTCACTTTTGGATTTATTCAATACATTCTTTAAGCTATCTGCTGTTTTGTTTTGTGCAAAAACCAAGTAAAAACTAGAGCAATACAAAAAGAATAAAAGGTATAACTTCTTCATACACATTATTTGAATAACAAATATAAGTTATCCATTTTGAAGTTAATCGGTAAATGAGTAATTGTAGGTTTTGAATGAGAATCTGATGAAAAACATCAAAATTCAATAGAAGTGATCAACGTTATATAAAATCAAAAACCCCTCTAAAAGAAGGGTTATGAAGGGTTTTAAGTAACTGATTGTTTAGTTTCTTTTTGACGTAAAACTAAACCGTTGCGTTTACATAACTGTCTGCTTTTTTCATGATAGAACGAATCAAAATTGTTTTTGTAGACATTCCTGATTTTAAATATTGTTCTTTTTTTGAAACCAAGGCAGAACGGTTAATAGTAGTTGATTCTTCTTTTGCAGTAGAAACTTTAGTTTCTTGTTTTGCTCCCGAAAACCAATTTGATATTTCAATTGAACTCATTTCAACAGTACTTTCTTGAATCATCTCTTGTGCTTGTTCTTCTGAAACTATTTCGTTAGCCACTGTAGTTTGAGCAGAAACTTCAGTAATAGCAGAAAAAATAACTAAGATTAAAGTGATTAAGAATTTAGTGTTGATTGCTTTCATATGTATTTTAAAAATCGTTTTGTTTTTATTTCTGATGTAAAAGTATCCCGATTGTATGCCGCTACCCTATTTTTTCGATAACGTGTTGATAAACTCGATAAAAAGACATCAGTTTGAAAATGGATGGTTAAAATATGCAGTTCATCGATAATTGCTTAAATAACGGTACTTTCCATAGAACGTTGAAACGTGTAGTTTGACTGATTTATAGATTTGAGCAAAAAAAAACCTTCGATTGCTCGAAGGTTTTGCATTTTATAATTATTATTTTTAGTGAGCTACTTTTTTAGAAGTAGTTTGTCCGTCTGTAGAAGTGATCTGAACAATCAGTACTTGGTTTTCAACTTGCATTAAAGGAATCGCAACCGTAGAAGCATTTACATCGTTTTGCTCTGCCAATAATCTTCCTCTCAAATCAAATACTTTTACGTTAGTTAAAGTAGTTAAACCTGAACTAATTTGGATTGTTTTGTCTTTTGAATAAACAACAACCGAATTTTCTAGCATTGGATTTTGTACCGATAATGTACTTTGGTAAATAATTTCAAATCGATCTGCAAAAGTTCCGGCATCTGAAACAAAACTATAACTTCCATTTTTCAAATCATGTTCCAGAGAAAGAAGATTATCTTTTATGAAAATTTGTTGCTCCTCATTTAAAAACAAACCATCAAATGTATTAATTGCAATTTCATAGCTCCCCGCATTGTTTGTTTTAAAACTTAAGGGAACAACATCTGTTGCAACAAAATTGGCACGTTGTTGAACAGCAAGCTCAGTATCGCCAACAATTGAATTTAAAGCTAATGAACTATCATTAATATATTCGCCATCCAAATGTAAATCAATTTCATTGGTAGCGTGGTCATTATATCCAATGGCCATTTTACCTACAATTGCATTGTTGTTTTTTAAATGCAACCAAATTCTGGAATCATTTCCAACTTCATTGTTTCTATAAAAAACACCACTATTCAGTTCTCTTTGTAAATTGTTGAATTGTAAATTTCCTGCACTTGTTGACTTAACAATGAAACCTTGCCCAGGCTGAATGTTATCGTTGGTATGAGGACCATCACTAAAAACACCACCACTGTAGGTAACATAAGCACTTCCTGTCATATTGTTTGTTTTTCTCCAGAAATATAAATTTCCATCAATCAAACTACTATTATCATCTAGGAATGTATCAATGCTAATTGGAGATGGATATGGATTTCCAACAGCCGTAAAGCCGTTACCTGCGTTAGACAAAGCAATGGTTAAATCACCACTATTAGGTTTACCCTCAAAACTACCTTGCCAAGCGGTTGGCGAAGTTGGGTGATTATCCGGCATTCTAATTAAATAACCTTGACCAACAGCAAAATCATTTGAACCCGGAACAATTGTTGAATAACTGTCTGAAGACGAATTATAAGTGTAAAAACGATTTGTAACTGTTAATGGAGAAAAGCTCAACAAGTTTTGATTTTCAACCGGTGAAGACCAAAGCACATAATCCAAACGCATTAAATTTTGTGTTTGTTTTTCAACTGTAATAGCACCGCTATTTAAATTAGTTGTACCGCCTTGCAAAAGATATGCATCATTTTCCAGTGTAAATGAACTTCCTGTGTTTACCGTTAAACCACCTAAAAGATCTATTGTATCTCCAGTGGAAATAACAACTTCTGCATTGTTACTCACAGTCATTGAACAAGCGATTAAATTACCGGATGATGTATAATCATATTCTATAACAGCTGAAGTGGTAGCATCAGGTGTACCATTACTCCAACTTCCTCCAGATGCAGATGTCCATGATGTTGTTTTGCCGTATTCCAAATCTTGGTTGGCAGTGATAGAACAGTTTCCGTTGGTTATTGTCCAGGTTAAAGTATAAATACCATTTCCTCCTGCAGGTGTAAAAGTAGCAGTTGGAGCATTAACATCAGAAAATTGTGTCAACGAAGTACTAGGTCCGGATACTGACCAAGTTCCCGAACCATATGTTGGTGTATTACCGCTTAAAACAACAGCTTCAGGAGAACAGAAACTTTGATTACTGCCTACTGAAGCAGTTTGTGTACAATTACTACCTAATGTAAATTGATTATTTCCTGTCAAGGTAGTGTAACTTGTTGTATTTGTATAGTTAGGCGTTGTTACTGCATGACTCGTTGTACTTCCCGACTCTCTTTTGAGCATAACGACCGTTCCTGTAACAGAATCGCCTGTTCCATCTAATGTTACTTTATAACCAATTGAAGAACCGCCTGATTGACTGATTTCCCAGTATCTGTTATTATTTAAATTACTTAACGATGGAAGTGTACCGACTAATGCAGATTCAAATTGTTCTACAGAAACAGTACTAGTTCCGGTTAAAGCAGTATATTCATAAACAACAGGTTTATAAACACCATCTTTCCCAATTGGATAAGTAAAGCTAGTTGCTGAATTAAATACTTTATTTAAACGTCCATTTACATATCGTGAAGCATTTGCTCCTGTAATTGAACCAGTCAAAGGAATCGTAATAGCAAAACTACCAGTTGTGGCAACTCCATCTAAAAATTCTAAGGTAGAAGTTGTAAAATCTTGACTAACTGTCACGCCGGCAGAACGGTTAATGGTCATCGTTCCGGTTATGGTATTGGCGGTAGATAATGTAAATATACCAGTAGCTGCTCCTCTAAATTCATAACTCGCACCAGAATTATATGTTGCATTTACATTGGTTGTAGCAACAGAACCTTGCACTCCGGTTGCATTAGCGGTAATCATTTTTGCACCGGAACTAATTGTGAAATTTGCATTTGTTCCTGTAAATTGTCCATCAATTACTTGAGTACCACAATTGATTATTCCTCCGGAATTGACTAAAATCGTACCCCGCCAAGCTGCTGTATTTGATTTTGTTAGAGTCACTCCACTTAATAACTCAAGTGTTACACCAGAATTCACTGTAAAATTTATATACCCCACATTAGCAGGAGTTGAAAAATTTAATGTTTTTACACCTGAACCATTAAAAACAAAAGTTCCATTAACTGTAGATGTTGACCCTGTACTTGAATCTAAAACAGCTGTTCCCGAAACCGACAAATTTCCTGACATAGAAACAACAGTATTTCCTGTACCGCTTTCTAAATCGACAACACCACCCGTTAGATTGAAATTACCTCCTAATGTTACTGTTCTATTGGTACCAGAATTATTAAAATTTAGCGTTTGTCCATTTGTTGAAGATATTGTTAAATTACCATTAATCGTTGTTAGTCCTCCTGAGGCTCCGGTTAAATTATTAATTGCAGCACTTTGACCCGAACAATTCCAAGTAAAATTACCAAAAGATTGCCCCAGACCAGCTGAAGGAATAGTATTTGTTATTCCACTAATCAAACAATTAGAAGCTGCATTCCAAGTTGCGGTTGGAATTGGTCCGCCATTTCTGTTATGTTGATACGTCCCTGTTGCTGAGATTGTCAAATTAGCAGCTGTGGAGGTAATAGTTCCTCCTGAACTAATTACCGTACCATTAACCGTAGTTAAACTATTCGATGCATTATAAACGGAACCATCACCAACGTTAGTAGCTGTTAATGTTCCTGCAATATTCATTGTTTCGTTAGAACCGGTGAAAGCTAAAGTCATAGAACGTGTTCCGCTTCCAGTAGATCCTCTTAACTCTAATGAAGAACCAGTATCAATTGAACTTCCGGTATCATCAATAGTAAGGGTTCTCCCACCTCCACTAGAAGTAAAAGTAACTGATGCATTACTAGTTACCGTTAATCGGTTTATAGTAGTAGTAACATCTATGTTAATATTTCTTGTTGTGTTGATAATTACATTATCACCCGAGCCGGGAACACCACTTGGCGACCAGTTTGCAGATGTATTCCAGTTACCATTATTGGCACCTACCCATGTTTTTTGGGCAGTAACAGATAGACTTCCCATAAAAATAATCATGAGCAGAGTCAATCGTAAAAATTTGTTCATAAAAGGTTATTTAGTTGAATTTAACGACCGAAATTAGTTTCGATAATTGAAATAAAAAAAAAATATCGTCAAACTGAACAAAAAACCGACAACTGTTAAAAAAATAAAAAATCAAGAAGGATTTATGTTAAATTAACTAAGTAAAACACTACAATAGCAAAAAATGGAAAATAAAAAAACCTCCGAAATTCGGAGGTTTTTTTTTGGAAATTTATGTTTTTTATTTGATAATTTTCTTAGTTGTGCTTTGTCCGTTTTCAGCAGTTACTTTTACTAACAACACACCATTACTAATTTGGTCTAGTGAAGTTGAGTAGGTTACCGAATTGATTTCTTTAACATCCAAAACAAGTCTACCTTGCACATCAAACACTTGAATGGCGGTAATGTTTGCAGAACCACTTTGAACATTCAAATTATTATCTTTTGCAAAAACAATAGTTTGGTTTGCAAATTCAGGAACAGATACACTTAATGTAGATTGATAAATAATTTCGAAACGATCACCAAAAGAACCTTCAACAGAAGTAAATTCATAAGCCGTGTTTTTCAAATTATGTTCAACTCCGGTAAAATTATCTTTTACAAAAATATCTTGTTCTGTTTCAAACAAACCATCTACATTGGCTAGTGAAATAGTATAGCTTCCGGCAGCTTCTGTTTTAAAATGCATTGGAACAACATCGGAAGCAGTAAACAAACCTCTTGCTTGCACTACAAATTCTTCATTATTAAGTAGCGAAGTAAATGCAGTTTGACTGTCATTAATATATTTTCCGTCATACATAGCATCGTACTCAACTGATGTATTTTCCATATAAGCAAGTAACGTTTGTCCGATTACATTCTGAGCATTGCTTACGTTTAACCAAATTCTGTTTTTATCCGAATCAGCATTTCTAAAAAATTGATTTTGGTGATTGGCTGTTCTCATTAGGTTAGTAAATACCAAAGAACCAGAAGTAGCTTTTACAAGAAAACCTTGACCTACTTGAATTGTTCCGTTTGGAACTTGTGCATCACTGTCACTAGAACCTGTTCCTGCTCCACCTGCAAATGTGTAGGTAGCATAGGCAGATCCTGCTGCTCCGTTGATTTTTCTCCAAAAATATACTGCTTCAGTTAAACCATTGGCAGTGATAAAAGAATTTGCCGAAATAGTTGAAGGATATGGATTACCCACTGCATTATAAGTACCGTTTGATACCGAAATAGTAACATCTCCATTATGTGGTTCGCCCACAAATGTTCCTGCCCAAGAAGCTGGCGTAGTTGAGTGATTATCGGGTGAACGAATTAAATACCCTGTTCCTTCTGCAAAACTGTTAGTAGAAGGGGTAATTGTTGCATATTGATTGTTAGACGGATTATAAACATAAAAACGGTTAGCCATTGTTTGAGGTGAAAACCCTAAAAGATTTTGTCCGGCAACCGGCGACGACCATAACGTGTAATCCAAACGCATTACATCTGAGCTATTTCTTTCAACCGTAATTGAACCTATATTATCCACATCATTCGATTGAATAAGGTTTGCGTTATTTTCAACTACAATAGCTGCTGCAGACAATTCATTTTCTAATACATCTTCCACAGTAATTGAAGTTCCTGTGCTCACTGTAAAAGAACCAGAGGTTACTGTTAATTTTTTTGAAGTAAATTCTCCATGAGTTCCGGTTACATAAACACCATCAATAATGGCATCGATTGTTTCATCCGGACCGGCGATGTTTGACCATTCGGTTCCGTTCCAGGTTACTTCGGTGATTGGAATTATGGTAGCTTCAAATTTAATATTGTCTAATCTATTGTTAGAACCACTTGCTGTTGAACCATCAACCGTTAAACGAATATAAGCAGTTGAAACATTATTCAAGCTCGAAGGCACAGGTAAGGAAACTACACCAAAAGATGTAGGAATACTATTTATTGTACCTATTGAATTCCAAACCGAACCATCTAAACTATATTCCCACTCATTAGTTGTAAAACCAGAGCCTGATCTTTGAACAGCATAAGAAATTTCTAAATTAGCGTAATTAGACATGTTTATTACAAACACTGCACTTTTACCATTTGCGGTTGAATTTGTTCCACTTACTAAAGTAAGAGAAGTTGCACCCGATGTAGATGTAGAAAAACTTGTCCCTGTGGTATTTAAAGCTGTTCCTCCAAAAGCAGTTAATTCATTTCCAGTTGTATTTGCATTAAAATTACTAGAAAAATTAGTTCCATTTAAATATAAAACACCTGAACCAAAATTTGCAGTAATTTGCTTTGGAGTACCTGGAGCTGCAGCTAATGCTGTTCCTCCATTAGTTGTTGTTTGAAAATCCCAACCCGCAATAATAGTAGGAGCAATATTTACAGTTACACTTTGAGTTGCATCAGTTGCGGCATTATAATTGGTATCACCATCTTGTGAAGCAGTAATGATAGCCGTTCCCACGCCAACAACAGATAATGTGTTTCCAGAAACACTAACCACAGTCGGATTAGAACTTTCATACGTTAAAGCTAAACCTGACGATGCAGATGCATACGTATTCAAGTTTACACTCGCTGAGTTTGTATTTAAAGTTGGTAACGCATTAAACGTAATCGTTTGGTTTGCCTTTGTAATTGAAGCTGTAATACCAGGTTGTGTTAAACTGTAATTAAAAGCTGCACTTCCTGATATAGATAAAGTTACGGGTTTGTTTTCTCCAACCGTTGCTGTGTCGAATGAACCTGTTGAAACTAACGTTACATTGGCAACATCTGTTGCTTCTACTCCGTTTAATGTTCCTCCAACAATAGTTGCGGTGGTTGTTCCGTCATACACTTTGTTGTTTGCTGTTGCTCCGGTTACGGTAATTGTTTTTGCAGTTATGTTTCCTGTTAAAGTAGGTTGTGTTAAAACATAATTTCCTGCTGCAGAACCTGATAAAGTGAAGCCACTTCCATTAATTGTTTTGTTTGTTCCCACTGTAGCGGTTACATAAGCAAAGCTTGGTGTTCCCGATAATGTAACATTACTTTCATCACCTGCTAAAACATTATTCAATGTTCCAGTTCCGGTTGCCGAAGCGGTTGTTGTTGCATCATATATTTTATTAGTTCCTGTTAATCCACCAACAGTAAGCTGACGTTTGGTGATTGTTAATGTGCGAACAACATTTGCTGCAGAATTATAATTTGCATTTCCGGCTTGAGATGCTGTGATATCAGTTGTTCCTTCACCAACAATCGTAACGATATTTCCCGAAACTGTAGCTACTAAAGGATTTGAACTATTGTAGTCAACCGTTAAACCCGAACTGGCTGTTGCGGTTAAATTAAAATTGGCATCGCCATATTGTCTATTTGTTAATGCATTAAATGTAATGGTTTGGTTGCCCAACGCAATTACAAAATTTAATGTAGCGGGATCACTTGTTCCTGTTCCATTGGTCGCTGTTACTTGAACAGAACTTGAACCAGCAGTGGTTGGTGTTCCTGAAATAACTCCAGAAGTTAGATTTAATGACAAACCTGCAGGCAATGTTCCTGAACCTACTGCGTAAGAAGCGGGTGAATTAGCAGCAACTATTTGATAGTTGGTTGCTGATCCAACAGTTCCGTTTACGGTTGCTCCAGTTACGACTGGGGCAGCAACAACAATAGCTGAGCTTGAAACAGTAATATCATCTAAACGAATTCTATCTCTAGTTCCCGTTGTACCACCAGCCATATAATACAACCATCTTAGCTGTACAACGCTTTGATTATTTACGCCTGATGGCAAAGCAATATTTGAAAAGGTTTGAGCTGCTGTATTTGTTGCAGCAGTATTAGTAGTATATGTTGTTCCGGAAACTGTATTCCAAGTTGCTGTTGTACCTACTCTATATTGTAGAACCAAAGAATTTGATCGAGTACCATTTGCAGAAATTTCAGCAGCTGTCCAAGTGGCTGTAACATCCTGTCTTCCTGTCGTATTGACTGATACAACTATTGCACCAATATTATTACTAGAAGAATTCAACAAACTTATTCCATCTGCTATTTCATTTCTAATTGATCCTGAATTAAAACCGCTTGCATTATTTGACAAAGGAAAATTAGCATTTGCACTTCCTGTGATGGCAGTTGTTGGCTCTGCACTAAAACTCCATCCTTGCATAGAAGTTGGATAAATAGTTGTTGTTCCGGCAGCAAATCCTGTAAATGAATAATTTGATGAACTTAAATTATGTGGCGTAGGATTATTTTGTCCATATCCCATCAAGATCATAAAAAACAAACTACAAATTACAAAAAGATTTTTAAACGATTTTTTACCATCAGTAAAAAACAATTGAGTAGAGTTAAGCATATAAAAAATTTTAGTTTTTGGAAACTTCAAGAATGTGGTATCTTTGAAGCGAGGGCAAATATAACGTTAAAATGTTACACTTGGTCGATAAACTAAAATTTTGCGTTACGAAATGGTTATTTCTTTGTATATGAAAAAATATAAAACCAAAAACCCTCTGAATTTACAGAAGGTTTTTGGTTTTATGCTATTTTAGAAAACTACTTTTTTTGTTATAATAATTCCGTTTTGTGTAACAACTTGTAGTAAAAGTACTTGTGTTTGAGTTGCTCCCATTGGAATAGAAACACTTGTAGACGAATTGTTATGTGATGAAGCAATACTTCTTCCACTTAAATCATACACTGTAACGCTAGAAATTTCTTCTTGTGCAGAACGAACGGTTAAGCCATTGTTTTCTTTTAGAACTATAAAATGGTTATTGTTTGCCAACGGCTGTTCTACTGCCAAAACATCTTGATAAACTAAATCAAACCGTTCTGAAAATGTGCCTGCTTCACTCACAAATTCATACGGAGCAGTGGTAATATTATGCCAAATTCCTAAGGCATTATCTTTGATATAGATTTCAGAGTTTTCCGCAAAAACACCATCTTTTTCATTCAACTCAATTGAAAAAGTTCCTGCGGTATTTGTTTTAAAACCTAAATTAACCACATCTGAATTTTCAAAAGGCAATGCTCGGGCTTGAATAACAAATGGTTCTTGCTCTAAAATTGTATAAAAAGCATTGTCACTATCATTAATGTATCTTCCGTCTAAAGCGGCATCAAAATCATTGGTGGCTTCCGAACGGTAGTTCACTAACACTTGACTGTAAAAACCATTATCACCCGTTGCTGTTAATCGAATACGATTGTTTTCAATTTCGGACGAATTTCTAAAAAACTGATTGTTGTTATCGGCAATTCGCATGGTATTATCAAAAACAAGAGTAGATGAAGTAGCTTTTGCAATAAATCCTTGCCCAACCTGAATTACTCCATTGGGATCTAAACCAAGTGGATCTCCTGAGTTTGGATTTGTTCCAACTCCTCCCGCCAGCGTATAGGTAGCATAGGAAGAAGTGGCTGCATTATTGGTTTTTCTCCAAAAATATAAAGCTTCTGTCAATCCGTTTGTATTTATAAAATCATCTGCGTCAATTGTTGACGGATATGGATTTCCAATTGCATTGTATGTACCACTTGCAACAGTTAAAGTAACATCACCATTGTTGGGAAGACCGTTAAACTGACCATTCCAAATGGTAGCTGTAGCTGTTGGATGATTGTCAGGCATACGAATTAAGTAACCAATTGCTTCTTCAAAGTCGTTGGCTGAAGGACTAATTGGACTGTAAACATTACTACCTGAATTATATGTATAAAAACGATTGGTCATTGTGTCTGGTGAAAAATCCAATAAATTTTGACCTGCAACAGGCGAAGACCAAAGGGTATAATCTAGCTTGAACAAGCTCGCACTATTGCGAAAAACAGTGATGGTTCCCGAATTATCATTGGTTGAACCGTTTTGAATTAGGTTAGCATTGTTTTGAACAGTAACGCTTCCTCCGTTGGTAATTAAATCATCTCCAACAGTCAAATTAATTGTAGAAGGAACGGTTAAGGCTGTTCCTGTACTAAGAATTAAATCTTCTGAAAGCGTTTTACTATTATTTAATGTATAATTTCCTGAATTGATAGTTACGGTTGATGGTCCGCTTGCACTTGGCCATTCTACTGCCGTTGTTTGATTTCCGGCTAAACCGTACACTAATGTTCCTGAACTACCGTAGGCAATTGTTCCCGTTCCTGAAATGGTTCCGCTATATGTAAATGTTCCGTTGATAGTCAAAGTTGCACCAGAATCTACCGTCAAACTTGCTCCGGCAGGAAGTGTCAAATTATTTAACGTTTGGTTTGTGGAAACACGCAATGTAGCTCCGGAACTAACCGTTACGTTATTAGTGGATGGCAACGTTGCACCACCGGTTCTGTTTAAACGTAATGTTCCTGCATTTACAGTAGTTAGTCCGGTAAACGTATTTTGACCGGTAAGATCCACAGTTCCAACTCCGTTTTTGTTAACAGTGTTAATATTGGCACCGTTGTTACTCATAACTCCGGTTACGGTCTTAGTTTCACCTGAATTAGAGGTTAAATTGATAGGTAAGTTGGATACAGCTAAATTGGTGAAATTTGCATCCATATTCGCTCCACTATTTCTAATTTGTATTTGTCTAATTGAACCTCCACCATTTGCAAACGGCTCAATGTTATTTCGAGTTGCACCAATAATGATATTGAATTCCTTGTCAGATATAACTTCAATTTCATACGTAGTACCTGATTTAAAGGAACTAAAATTAGGCATGTTGGCATATACTAAACCATTTGCAGTATTATACCTTGCATTCCCATCACCACCGCGAAACTCCACTTTTGTAAGAGCATTGTTGTTGTATCTGGGGTCTAAATCTGCACCACCATCAAACAAACTTGTAGTAGTTCTGAGAGAAAAACCAATAATTCCATCAGTTGTTATGCCTGTTCTACCCCCGCCATCTTGCCCTGCTATACGCATAACAATTTTCTGTCCGGGATTTAGTGTAACTTGAGTACCTCCAATCGTACCATCAACAGTGATAAACCTTCCATTAACATCCCCTTGATTGGTCGCTCCAAAAGAGAACAACTGGACTCCTCCAGGAAAACCATTACAACCAGAGGAATTTCTCCATACATTAGACCAATTTCCGCATCCATTGATATACGTTTGAGCCGAGACTACACCATTGACAAACACAAATAGTAATAGTAATAATTTTTTCATAAGTAAGTAATTTTTTAAATTTGGGTAAAATTTCTTAACAGTAAATTTAGGTAAATTTAATATTTTTTTTAAATTATGATATAATATTACAAACTATAACGTTTTAGTGTTAATAAATTTATTTGAAATTGATTTTTATTGCCTATAAATTATAAAAATGACAGTTTTTAAGACAGTTTTTTCTTAAATATTGATTCCGAAAAAAAACTGATATAGTGTCTATTTTAATTTTCAAATTCAATAGAATTTGCTTTTTTGCTTTATAAAATCAAATGTCGGGTTAATGTCGGGGCAATTTCCATCCAAATAATTGCAACAAAATGAGAAGGGTTGTAGTATTGCCTAAAATTAAATCATCACATCATGAAACAACCGGAATTAGGTAAGATTATCACCAACTTACGCAACGAAAAAGGACTCACACAAGAAGAACTTGTGGATAAATGCAACATCAGTGTGCGAACAATTCAACGCATTGAAGCTGGAGAGGTAACGCCAAGAAGTTTTACAATCAAAACCATTTTAGCTGCATTAGATTATAATTTGGAAAACATCAAGACATTGTTTCCTAATGAGGAAAAAAGCAATTGGAGCGTTTCAAAAAACCAACTTTTGGCTTTAAATTTAGCCATCATTGCCGGAGTAATTTACTTTTTTATTGGTTTTATAGAAGTATATTTTGACCTAGATATAGAAGATTTCAAAACGGTGAACTCATCGACATCGATTTACATTTCCGTAAAACTGATTTCCCTAATAAGCATGGTATTTTTATATACCGGATTTGTGGTTAGTGGAACGATTTTTTCAAATTATTTATTGCGAATAAGTTCTATTGTTGCCATTTTCACTTTCGGGATGGGTTATGTCTTTGATATTTTTACTTGGTATAATCCGCTGGATTCTGAAGAATATTTCTTGGTGGTTTTATCCATCATTTTTGGATGTGCTTATGTGTTGAATGGAATTGGCGTTTTACGACTGAAATCTCATTTAGATAAAAATTTACCTACGTTAACCGGAATAGTTCTAATTGTTACCGGAGCAACATTTATTGTTGTGTTTCTATTTCTAATTGGTGTTTTCTTACTCATTCCACTCACAATTCTACAGATTATTCTACTTTATAAAATAAAAGAAAAAATTGCAAAACAATAAGCATAAAAAAAGCCCGGAATTTCCGGGCTTTTACTATCTAATCGAAATATTATTTTTGTTTAAACGCTTTTTTGCCCGGGAAGTAAGCCACATTTCCTAATTCTTCCTCAATACGAAGCAATTGATTGTATTTTGCCATACGATCAGAACGCGAAGCAGAACCGGTTTTAATTTGACCACAGTTTAAAGCTACAGCTAAATCAGCAATCGTGTTATCTTCTGTTTCTCCTGAACGGTGTGACATAACTGAAGTATAACCCGCATTGTGAGCCATATTTACCGCTGCAATCGTTTCCGTTAACGTACCAATTTGGTTTACTTTTACTAAAATGGAATTGGCAATTCCTTTTTGAATTCCGGTTGATAAACGTTGAACGTTGGTTACAAATAAATCGTCACCAACTAATTGAACTTTATCTCCAATTAAATCAGTTAAATATTTCCAACCGTCCCAATCGTTTTCATCCATTCCGTCTTCGATGGAGATGATTGGATATTTGGATGCTAATTCAGCTAAATATTCTGCTTGTTCTGCAGAAGTTCTGATTTTTCCTGTTTCACCTTCAAATTTTTTGTAATCGTAATTTCCATTTACATAAAATTCAGCCGCAGCACAATCTAACGCAATCATAATATCTTCTCCAAACGTATAACCTGCATTTTCAACAGCCAATTTGATAGAATCTAACGCATCTTCTGTTCCGCCCGGTAAGTTAGGTGCAAAACCACCTTCATCACCCACTGCTGTTGACAAATGACGGTCGTGTAATACTTTTTTCAAGTTATGAAAAATCTCTGTTCCCATTTGCATAGCATGAGTGAAACTTGTTGCTTTTACAGGCATAATCATGAATTCTTGAAATGCAATTGGAGCATCAGAATGCGAACCACCGTTGATGATGTTCATCATTGGAACCGGTAACGTATTAGCGGAAACTCCTCCAACATAGCGATACAAAGGCATTCCTAATTCGTTGGTTGCTGCTTTTGCTACGGCTAATGAAACACCAAGAATTGCATTAGCTCCTAAATTTGATTTATTTGGAGTACCATCCAATTCAATCATCGTTTTGTCGATTTGATTTTGTTCAAAAACTGACATTCCAACGATTTCTTCTGCGATGGTTGTGTTTACGTTATCTACCGCTTTCAACACACCTTTACCCATATATGACTTTCCTCCGTCACGTAGCTCTACTGCTTCGTGTTCTCCTGTTGAAGCTCCTGAAGGAACAGCTGCTCTTCCTAAAATTCCGTTTTCTGTAATGACATCCACTTCAATAGTTGGATTTCCTCTTGAATCAAGGATTTGTCTTGCATGTACTTTGATAATAATACTCATGATACTGTTTATTTATTATTTTTTTGTTGTTTTTATTGAATGATACACAAATTTAAGGATTCTAAATTTGGAATTTTACATAAATCAAGAAAGTTATAAACGCAAACGTTTTAGTATAAAAAAGGCCTGACAATTTGTAAAACTGTCAGGCTCAGATTAATTTATGCTTCTTGTAACATTGCTTTTTTAATGTTGGAAATGAAATCATCAAACAAATAAGATGAATCGTGTGGTCCGGGACTTGCTTCAGGATGGTATTGAACCGAGAAGCAATTTTTCGATTTCATTCGCATTCCGGCTACGGTTCCGTCGTTTAGGTGTTCGTGGGTGATTTGTAAATCAGGATGTTTTTCAAGCTCTTCGCGAACAACAGCAAATCCGTGGTTTTGAGAAGTGATTTCTCCTTTTCCGGTGATTAGATTTTTTACGGGATGATTGATTCCGCGATGTCCGTTAAACATTTTATAGGTTGAAATGCCGTTGGCCAAACCAATGATTTGATGACCAAGACAGATTCCGAATAATGGTTTATTGTCGGCTATGATTTGTTTTGCTAATTCGATTACGCCGGTCAATGGTTCCGGATCGCCGGGACCGTTGGACAAAAAGTAACCATCCGGATTGAAACTTTGTAAATCGGCATACGATGCGCTGTATGGAAATACTTTAATGTAACAATCTCTCTTGGCTAAATTGCGTAGGATGTTGGTTTTAATACCTAAATCTAACGCTGAAATTTTATAGGTTGCGTTTTCATCTCCGAAGAAATAAGGTTCTTTGGTTGAAACGGTAGAGGCTAATTCCAATCCTTTCATATCGGGAACGTTGGCCAATTGATGTTTCAGTTCGTCAATATGCGTTCCGTCAGTACAGATAACAGCGTTTTGTGCACCATTATCGCGAATATAGCTTACTAATGCTCGTGTATCAACGTCAGAAATGGCGATTAGGTTTTGTTTTTCGAAATAGTCGTATAAACTTCCTGCTGCATCGGGTCGGGAATAGTTGAAACTGAAATTCTTGCAAACTAATCCGGAAATTTTGATGGAATCGGATTCTACTTCTTGGTCGTTTACGCCATAATTTCCAATGTGAGCATTGGTGGCTACCATAATTTGACCGAAATAGGATGGATCGGTAAAGATTTCCTGATAGCCTGTCATTCCGGTGTTGAAGCAGACTTCGCCGAAGGTTTTTCCGCTGATTCCGATTGATTTTCCGTGAAAAATGGTGCCATCTGCGAGTAACAATATGGCGGTTTGTCGTGTGGTGTAGTTCATTGTTGTGTGTTGTTTTGCAAATTTAGTTTAATTTCTGAATTTGGGAAAGTTTTTTTCTGAGTTGCTGAGTGGCTGAGATGTTGAGTTTTTTCTGGCTGAGTTTTTTTAACCATATAAGCATATAAGTTTTAAATTTTTTGAACCACTAAGAAATTAAGTTACATTAAGGTTTAAGTTCATTTAAGTTTTTTGAAATGGATTGGCAATTTTTTAGTTGATATTTTCTTAGAAATTCAATCTTTTTATGGTTTACTTTTTAGCCCCGATTGCAGCGGTATCCTTTTGTGTAGTTTACGAAACAAAAGATATAGCGGAAAGCGGGAAAATGGTTTCCTGAAAAAGCCCGAGCCAATCGCTTCTGAAAAAATCAAAAAAAAAGGACAAACTCGAAAGTTTATCCTTTTTTATTATTTGATACTGAATTTCATTATTCAGCAGCTTCGGTTGTTGGAGTTGAATCAGCAGCTGGAGCTTCCGGTGCTTTTGCTTCTGGAGCAGCGGCTTCGGTTTTCTTAGCTTTTCCACCACGACGGCTTTTTGCTTTTTTCTCTTCTTTTTTACCTCCGTTGTATAGTTCGTTGAAGTCTACTAGTTCGATCATCGCCATATCAGCGTTATCTCCCAAACGATTTCCTAACTTTATGATACGTGTGTAACCACCTGGACGGTCGCCCACTTTTGCTGCTACTTCTCTAAAAAGTTCGGTAACACCATATTTGTTTCTCAAGTAAGCAAATACGATACGTCTGTTGTGCGTAGTATCTTCTTTTGATTTTGTGATCAATGGTTCAACGAATTGTTTCAAAGCTTTTGCTTTGGCAACTGTTGTATTGATTCTTTTGTGCTCAATTAATGAACAAGCCATGTTAGCCAACATTGATCTTCTGTGACCTTGTTGTCTGCTTAAATGGTTGATTTTTTTTCCGTGTCTCATGACGTGTTTTTTAAAACTTCATCTTGCATCTATCCGCTTTGGAGAGCAAAATATGAAGAAAATTTATTCTTTATCTAGTTTATATTTTGACAAATCCATTCCGAAATGTAAGTTTTTGATTGCCACAAGCTCATCAAGCTCGGTCAATGATTTCTTACCGAAATTACGGAATTTCATCAAGTCGTTTTTATTGAATGATACTAAGTCACCTAATGTATCAACTTCTGCCGCTTTCAAACAATTTAGTGCTCTTACAGAAAGATCCATGTCAACAAGCTTAGTTTTAAGCAATTGTCTCATGTGCAATGATTCCTCATCGTATGATTCTGTTTGTGCAATTTCGTCAGCTTCAAGTGTAATTCTCTCGTCTGAGAACAACATAAAGTGGTGAATTAAAACTTTAGCGGCTTCTGTTAAAGCATCTTTTGGATTGATTGAACCATCGGTTTTGATTTCGAAAACCAATTTTTCATAATCTGTTTTTTGCTCAACACGGAAGTTTTCGATTGCATATTTTACATTTTTAATAGGTGTAAAAATAGAATCAGTGAAAATTGTTCCAATAGCTGCGTTTTGTTTTTTATTTTCTTCTGCAGGAACGTATCCTCTACCTTTTTCGATGGTTAACTCCATGTTGATGTTAACTTTAGCGTCAAGGTTACAGATTACTAATTCAGGGTTTAAAACTTGAAAACCTGAAATAAATTTTTGAAAATCACCAGCGGTAATTTGTTCTTTTCCGGAAAGAGAGATGGTAACGGTTTCATTGTCAACATCTTCGATTTGACGTTTGAAACGAACTTGTTTTAAGTTCAAAATAATTTCGGTTACATCTTCTACTACACCAGAGATGGTAGAAAACTCGTGATCTACACCTTCAATACGAACAGATGTAATAGCATATCCTTCAAGAGCGGAAAGCAAAACTCTTCTAAGTGCGTTACCAACAGTCAATCCGTAACCAGGTTCTAAAGGTCTGAATTCAAACTTACCTTCAAAATCGGTTGAATCGATCATGATAACTTTATCGGGCTTCTGAAAATTAAATATTGCCATAATTACGACTTCTGTCAATTATTATTTGTTGTATAACTCAACGATTAGTTGTTCTTTGATGTTTTCCGGGATTTGTAAACGTTGTGGAACAGTTACAAATGTACCTTCTTTGGTATCATTGTTCCAAGTAATCCACTCGTAAACTTTGCTAGCATTAGCTAAAGAATTGTTGATAGCTTCTACTGATTTAGATTTTTCACGAACAGCAACTTTATCGCCTGGTTTTAGGTGGTAAGAAGGAACATTCACAATTTCACCGTTTACAGTGATGTGTCTGTGTCCAACGATTTGACGAGCTGCTCTTCTTGATGGAGCTACACCCATTCTGTAAACCACGTTGTCTAAACGAGCTTCGCAAAGTTGTAAAAGGATTTCACCTGTTACACCTTTAGATGCTGCTGCTTTTTCAAATAAGTTTCTGAATTGTTTTTCAAGAATTCCGTACGTGTACTTCGCTTTTTGCTTTTCCATTAACTGAACTGCATATTCAGATTTTTTACCTCTTCTCTTAGCTAAACCGTGTTGCCCTGGAGGGTAATTTCTTTTTTCGAAGGCTTTGTCTTCTCCGAATATAGCTTCGCCAAATTTACGAGCTATTTTAGTTTTTGGACCAGTATATCTTGCCATTTTAAATTGTTTTAAGGTAGTGATTATGAATTCAGGTCAAATCCTTCGATAATCGTTCTCTACCTTGTGTTATACTTAATAAAAATTATAAAGAACTGAAATGAATCAGTTGTTCATTAAACTCTTCTTCTTTTTGGAGGTCTACATCCGTTGTGTGGCATTGGAGTTACGTCGATAATTTCAGTAACTTCGATTCCACCGTTATGGATAGAACGGATAGCAGACTCACGTCCGTTTCCTGGTCCTTTCACATACACTTTCACTTTCTTTAAACCTGCCTCAAGTGCTACTTTTGAACAATCTTCTGCTGCCATTTGAGCTGCATACGGAGTGTTCTTTTTAGATCCTCTAAAACCCATTTTACCGGCAGAAGACCAAGAAATTACTTCACCTTTTTTGTTGGTAAGTGAAATAATAATGTTGTTAAAAGTTGCATTAATATGAGCTTCACCCGTTGATTCAACGATAACTTTACGTTTTTTTGCTGTTGCTTTAGCCATATTACTTATTATTTAGTTGCTTTTTTCTTATTAGCAACAGTTTTTCTTTTACCTTTTCTAGTTCTGGAATTGTTTTTAGTTCTTTGTCCTCTTAATGGAAGACCAGATCTGTGACGAATTCCTCTATAACATCCAATGTCCATAAGACGTTTGATGTGTAGTGATACTTCTGAACGCAATTCACCTTCAATTTTGAAATATGAAACGGCGTCACGAATTCCTCCGATTTCGTCATCATTCCAATCTTGAACTTTCTTGTCTTGACTAACTTGAGCTTTTTCTAAAATCTCAATAGCTCTGCTTCTACCGATACCGAAGATATAGGTTAAAGCAATAACTCCTCTTTTGTTTTTAGGTATATCTACCCCTGCGATTCTTGCCATAATTATCCTTGTCTTTGTTTAAATCTAGGATTCTTTTTGTTAATAACGTACAATCTGCCTTTTCTGCGAACGATTACGCATTCGGCACTTCTTTTCTTTACTGATGCTCTTACTTTCATTGTGAAATAGCTTTAATATCTATAAGTAATTCTTGCTTTTGTCAGGTCGTAAGGGCTCATTTCCAATTTTACTTTATCACCAGGTAATAATTTAATGTAATGCATACGCATTTTACCGGAAATATGAGCAATCACTACGTGACCATTTTCTAATTCTACGCGGAACATTGCATTTGATAATGCTTCGATGATTGATCCGTCTTGTTCTATTGCTGATTGTTTTGCCATAAAAATTAAGCTACTGCTTTTCTATTTTTACCACTTTTCATTAAACCATCATAATGTCTATTCAACAAATACGAATTTATTTGCTGCATAGTATCAATTGCAACTCCTACCATAATTAATAAGGATGTACCTCCAAAAAACATTCCCCAATTTTGTTGAACTCCCATTAAATTAACAACTACTGCAGGAAATACAGCAATAAGTGCTAAGAAGAGAGAACCAGGTAATGTAATTAAAGACATCACTTTGTCTAAAAAGTCGGATGTTTCTACTCCTGGTCTTATGCCTGGAATAAATCCACCACTTCTTTTTAAATCATCAGCCATTTTATTGGTTGGTACTGTAATTGCTGTGTAAAAATACGTAAAAACGATAATTAACAAAGCAAAAACAACATTATACCAAAAACCAAACATATCACTGAAAGCTCCTGTAACGGATTGAGCGGTTTCAGAATTTGAAAGACCGGCTACTGCTGCAGGAATAAACATAATTGCCTGTGCAAAGATAATAGGCATAACTCCGGAAGCATTAAGCTTCAAAGGAATGAACTGTCTATTTCCACCCATACTATCTTGTTCAAAATCACCTCCTGCTGTTCTTCTGGCGTATTGAACAGGTATTTTTCGTACCGCCATTACTAAAAGAATACTTGCTATGATGATTAATAACCAAAGAATAATTTCGAATACTAATTTCACTAAACCTCCTTGATCTTGTGATACTGTTGAAACAAACTCTTGCAAAAATGCTTCGGGTAGTCGAGCAATAATACCTACCATAATTAATAAGGAGATACCGTTGCCAATTCCTTTATCAGTAATTTTTTCACCTAACCACATCGCAAAGATAGTTCCTGTTACAAGGATTACTACTGCTGAGAAAAGGAATGAGAAAGAATTGAATCCTAATAAAAATGCTTCAGAAGGCAATGTTCTGTACAAGTTATAAATATAACCCGGACCTTGAACTAGTGTGATAGCAATGGTTAACCAACGTGTAATCTGATTGATTTTTTTTCTACCACTCTCACCGTCCTTTTGCAGTTTTTGTAAATAAGGAACTGCGATTCCCATTAATTGCACCACGATGGATGCAGAAATGTAGGGCATAATTCCTAAAGCAAAAACAGATGCTTGAGAAAATGCTCCTCCGGTAAACATATTAAGAATCGATCCGATTCCTTGGTCTGTTTGCGATGCTAAGCCTTCCAACTTAGTTGCATCAATTCCCGGTAAAGTAACCTGTGCTCCAAAACGATAAACTAAAAGTAATCCAAGAGTTATAAGAATTCTATTCTTTAATTCTTCAATCTTCCATACGTTTGCGAGTGCTTCAAAAAATTTCTTCATACAGTCAGTAAATTATAAAGTTACAGCTTCACCACCTGCAGCTTCAATTGCTGCTTTTGCGGTAGCAGTAAATTTGTGAGCGGTTACTTTTAATTTCGCTTTTAATTCACCTCGACCTAATACTTTTACCAATTCGTTTTTAGTGGCCAAACGGTTTTCAATGATTACAGAGAAATCTACTGTATCAGTTACTGTACCATTATCAACTAAAGCTTGTAAAGTGTCAAGATTAATACCTTGATAATCTACTCGATTGATATTTTTAAATCCGAACTTAGGCACACGTCTTTGAAGTGGCATTTGACCACCTTCAAAACCAATCTTTTTAGAATAACCAGAACGAGATTTTGCTCCTTTGTGACCACGTGACGCAGTACCACCTTTTCCAGAACCTTCTCCTCTACCTAATCTTTTATTTTGATTGTGTGTTGAACCTTCAGCTGGTTGTAAGTTACTTAAATTCATTTTGAATAGTGTTATTTAGTTTCTTCTACAGAAACTAAGTGTTTAACTTTATTTACCATACCAAGGATAGCAGATGAATTTTCATGCTCTACTACTTGTCCTAATCTTTTAAGACCCAAAGAAACCAATGTTCTCTTTTGTGTTTGAGGACAATTGATTTGACTTTTTACTTGTTTTACTAAAATCTTTGACATAATTTCCTTGTATATTAACCTTTAAATACTTTCTCTAAAGAAATTCCTCTTTGCTTAGACACTGTATAAGCACTTCTCATTTGAAGTAAAGCATCAAAAGTTGCTTTTACTACATTGTGAGGGTTTGAAGATCCTTGAGATTTTGATAATACATCGTGGATTCCAACTGATTCAAGTACCGCACGCACAGCACCACCGGCAATAACCCCGGTACCGTGAGAAGCAGGCATCAAGAATACTCTAGCTCCACCAAATTTTCCTTTTTGTTCGTGAGGAACAGATTGACCGCTTAGTGGAATTCTAACTAAGTTTTTCTTAGCATCTTCTACTGCTTTTGCAATAGCTTCAGAAACATCTTTAGATTTTCCTAATCCGTGACCAACTACTCCATTTTCATCACCTACAACAACAATAGCAGAAAAACCAAATGCTCTACCACCTTTTGTTACTTTGGTAACACGATTTACACTTACCAAACGATCTTTTAATTCAAGACCACTAGGTTTTACTAACTCTACATTTTTGTATTGACTATACATAATTTCTTAGAATTTAAGTCCGGCAGCTCTCGCTCCTTCTGCTAATGATTTAATACGACCGTGGTATAAGTATCCTCCTCTATCGAAAGTTACTGTTTCAATACCAGCTTTCAATGCTTTTTCAGCAACTAGTTTTCCTACTGCGTTAGCAACTTCTACGTTTGTTCCTTTAGCATCTACTCCTTTATCTCTAGAGGAAGCGGCTAAAATGGTTGTTCCGTTTACGTCGTCTACTAATTGTGCGTAGATTTCTTTGTTGCTTCTGAATACAGAAAGTCTTGGTTTAGTAGCAGTTCCGCTTACAATCTTTCTAATTCTGAACTTAATTCTCTGTCTTCTATCAGATTTTGTTAATGACATAATCTTATTTTTAAGCTGATTTACCTGCTTTTCTTCTTAATACTTCACCTACGAATTTAACTCCTTTTCCTTTGTAAGGTTCTGGACGACGGAAACCTCTAATTTTAGCGGCTACCTGACCTAAAAGTTGTTTATCGTGAGAGGTTAGTTTAACGATTGGGTTCTTACCTTTTTCTGAAACTGTTTCCAATTTTACTTCTGGAGCAATTTCTAAAACGATATTGTGAGAAAATCCTAATGCAAGATCTAATTTTTGACCTTGATTAGAAGCTCTGTACCCTACCCCTACTAACTCTAATTCTTTTGTAAAACCGTTTGATACACCGTTAATCATGTTACTGATTAATGACCTGTATAAACCATGTTTAGCTCTATGATCTTTGTGGTCAGATGATCTTTCCACTAATACTTGACCGTCTTCAACTTTTACAGTTACATCCGAAAACTCCTGTGTTAGTTGACCTAATTTTCCTTTTACTGTAATTACACCTTCGTTAACTTCTAGCGTTACGCCTGATGGAATTTCAACTGGATTTTTACCTATTCTTGACATCGTTCAGTCTTGTTTATTAGTATACGTAACAAATTACTTCTCCACCAACATTCAATTGTTTCGCTTGTTTTCCGGTCATAAGACCTTTTGAAGTTGAAACAATTGCAATTCCTAATCCGTTAAGGATTCTTGGAAGGTTTGAAGAACCTGCATATTTACGTAAACCTGGTTTACTAATTCTTTGGATATCTCTAATTACAGGCTCCTTAGTAACTTTGTCGTACTTAAGGGCGATTTTAATAGTTCCTTGTACAGAACTGTCATCAAACTTGTAACTTAGGATATAACCTTGATCGAATAAAATCTTTGTGATTTCTTTTTTAAGGTTAGAAGCAGGAATTTCAACCACTTTGTGATTTGCCATTACTGCATTTCTAACTCTTGTTAGATAATCTGCAATAGGATCTGTATACATATTTATAAAATTACGGCAACGGTTTTCAGAGGAACTATTCCGCTGAACCTGAAACCATTAAACTCATTTTTTAAAGAAGATAATTGTACGTTACCTGCTAAAAGCTGGCAAATGTACAATTATCTGCTGAAATAAACTAACTACCAGCTAGCTTTCTTTACTCCTGGAATTAATCCTTGGTTAGCCATTTCACGAAAAGTTACACGTGAAAGACCGAATTGTCTCATATACCCTCTTGGTCTTCCTGTTAATTTACAACGATTGTGTAAACGAACCGGAGAAGCATTTCTCGGTAATTTTTGTAAGCCTTCATAATCTCCAGCTTCTAATAAAGCTTTTCTTTTGTCAGCATACTTGTCTACCGCTTTTTGTCTTTTTACCTCGCGGGCTTTCATTGATTCTTTAGCCATATCTTAATTCTTTTTAAAAGGTAATCCTAATTCTGCTAATAATGATTTTGCTTCCTTATCGGTTTTGGCCGTTGTTACAAAAGTAATATCCATTCCTGAAATTTTGTTTACTTTGTCAATATCAATTTCAGGGAAAATGATTTGCTCAAGTACTCCAAGATTGTAATTACCTCTTCCGTCAAAACCAGTTGCTTTAATACCACCAAAATCTCTTACACGAGGTAAAGAAGATGTAATCAATCTATCTAAGAATTCATACATTCTTTCACCACGTAAAGTTACTTTAGCTCCAATTGGCATACCTTTTCTTAATTTAAAGGCAGCTACGTCTTTCTTAGAAATAGTAGCTAAAGCTTTTTGACCTGTGATTTTTGTCAACTCGTCTACTGCATAATCAACCAATTTCTTGTCTGATACGGCAGCTCCGACACCACGGCTTAAAACGATTTTTTCAAGTTTAGGAACTTGCATTACGTTTTTGTAACCGAACTCTTCTTTCAAAGCAGGAATAACTCTGCTTTTATATTCTTCTTTTAGTCTAGGGATATAAGCCATTACTATAATACTTGATTAGATTTTTTTGAAAATCTTACTTTCTTATCTCCTTCTACTTTATAACCAACTTTTGTTGCTTTTTTTGACTTTGGATCAATCAAAGACAAGTTTGATATTTGAATAGGAGCTTCTTTCTTTACGATTCCTCCTTGAGGGTTTTTTGCACTTGGTTTAGTGTGAACTGAAACCATGTTTGTACCTTCAACAATCGCTTTATTTGCATCTACAAAAACACGTAAAACTTTACCTTCAGTACCCTTATGGTCACCTGCGATAACTTTTACAATGTCTCCTGATTTAATTTTTAATTTTGTCATCATCAATCGAATTAAAGCACTTCAGGTGCTAATGATACAATTTTCATGAATTGTTTTTCACGAAGTTCTCTTGCAACCGGACCAAAAACACGAGTACCTCTCATTTCACCTGCCGCGTTTAACAATACACATGCGTTATCGTCAAAACGGATATAAGATCCATCAGCTCTTCTCACTTCTTTTTTGGTTCGTACAACAACTGCAGTAGATACAGCACCTTTTTTTACGTTTCCGTTTGGTGTTGCGTCTTTTATTGACACTACAATTTTATCTCCAACAGAGGCATAACGACGTTTCGTTCCTCCTAAAACACGGATAGTCAAAACTTCTTTTGCTCCAGTGTTATCTGCTACTTTTAATCTAGATTCCTGTTGTACCATAATTACTTCGCTCTTTCAATGATTTCAACTAATCTCCAACATTTTAACTTACTTAAAGGACGCGTTTCGCTAATTCTTACAGTGTCTCCAATGTTACAGTCGTTTGTTTCGTCGTGTGCAACATATTTCTTTGTTTTTAACACGAACTTACCGTATAATGGGTGTTTTACTTTTCTTGTTTCAGAAACAACGATAGATTTCTCCATCTTGTTGCTAGTAACTACACCAATTCTCTCTTTTCTTAAATTTCTTTTTTCTTCCATCTTTCAGCAGAATACAATTATTGTAACTCTCTTTTACTTAGCTCAGTAACTAATCTCGCAATTGTTCTTCTCATCGCTCTAATTTGAAGCGGATTTTGAATTGGAGATATAGTATGAGTCGTTTTTAGGTCGGCATACGTTTTTCTTGACTGACTAAGTTGTTCTTGTAACTCAGCTACAGATAGACTTATAATTTCTGATTGTTTCATAATGTATATAAGATTATGCTTCGAAATCTCTAGCAACTACAAACTTAGTTTTTACAGGAAGCTTTTGGGCTGCTAAGCGTAACGCTTCTTTTGCAACTGCCAAAGGTACTCCTCCTACTTCAAACATAATTCTTCCGGGTTTAACAACGGCAGCCCAATATTCAACTGCACCTTTACCTTTACCCATACGTACTTCAAGAGGCTTCTTAGTGATTGGTTTATCCGGGAAAATTTTGATCCATAATTGTCCCTCTCTTTTCATAAAACGAGTGGCTGCAATACGAGCTGCTTCGATTTGACGTGAAGTTAAGAACGAAGAATCCATTGATTTTATTCCGAACATCCCATTTGAAAGCTCGTGACCTCTTTGAGAATCACCTTTCATTCTACCTTTTTGTACCTTACGGTATTTTGTTCTTTTAGGCTGTAACATTTTTCTTTAATTTAAAAAATTACTTTCTTTTACGTGGGTTTGATTTTCCGTTTGGTTTTCCTCCTCTTGGAGCATCACCACCTTTGTTACCACCACCACCGGCTTGTTTTTTATCCATGCCTACTAATGGAGAAAGATCTCTCTTTCCGTAAACTTCACCTTTCATGATCCATACTTTGATACCCATTCTACCATAAGTAGTGTGAGCTTCAGCCAAAGCATAATCAATGTCGGCTCTGAAAGTTGATAGAGGAATTCTACCTTCTTTGAAACCTTCTGAACGTGCCATTTCAGCACCATTCAAACGACCGGAAATCAAAACTTTAATACCTTCCGCATTCATACGCATTGCTGCTGCGATAGCCATTTTAATGGCTCTTCTGTATGAAATACGGCTTTCGATTTGACGAGCGATACTTGTTGCAACTAAATAAGCATCTAACTCAGGTCTTTTAATTTCAAAGATGTTAATTTGAACCTCTTTGTCAGTAATTTTCTTAAGTTCTTCTTTCAACTTGTCTACCTCTTGTCCGCCTTTTCCGATAATGATACCAGGTCTGGCTGTAGTGATAGTAACGGTTACAAGTTTTAAAGTTCTCTCGATGATTACTTTTGATACACTAGCTTTTGATAAACGAGCATGGATATACTTTCTGATTTTATAATCTTCGGCAATTTTATCACCGTAATCATTTCCACCATACCAGTTTGAATCCCATCCTCTGATGATCCCAAGTCTGTTTCCTATTGGATTTGTCTTTTGTCCCATCTTAATTATTAATTGCTTTGTGTGTTATTACTAGCTCCAAGCACGATTGTAACGTGATTTGAACGTTTTCTGATTCTGTGTGCACGACCTTGAGGAGCCGGACGAAGTCTTTTTAACATCATTCCACCGTCAACTCTGATCTCTTTTATAAATAAAGCTGCTTCTTCAATACTAGCTTCTGCGTTTTTAGCTTGCCAGTTGGCGATAGCTGATAACAACAATTTCTCTAGTTTTCTTGAAGCTTCTTTTTGGCTAAATCTTAATAAATTTAGTGCTCTTTCCACTTTCTGACCTCTTACCAAGTCTGCAACCAAGCGCATTTTTCTAGGTGAAGTAGGGCAGTTATTCAATTTCGCGAAAGCTATAGACTTATTAGCCTCTTTTCTCGCATCTGCTGTTTCTCTTTTACGAACTCCCATTGCTTCTTATTTTTTACCTTTATTTTTAGCACCGGCATGACCTCTAAATGATCTTGTTGGTGAAAATTCTCCTAACTTGTGTCCTACCATGTTTTCAGTTACATAAACTGGAACAAACTGACGACCATTGTGTACTGCGATAGTTTGTCCTACGAAGTCAGGTGTAATCATTGAAGCTCTTGACCAAGTTTTGATCACTGCTTTATTTGATTTCTCGATATTCTCTAGAACTTTTTTATCTAATTTATAATGTACAAATGGTCCTTTTTTTAATGAACGTGCCATGTCTATCTAATTATTTCTTTCTGCGTTCAACAATATACTTATTACTTGGGCTCACTTTAGAACGGGTTCTATATCCTTTTGCAGGAATACCGTTTCTAGAGCGTGGGTGACCTCCAGAAGAACGTCCTTCACCACCACCCATTGGGTGATCGACAGGGTTCATTGCAACTGGTCTTGTTCTTGGTCTTCTTCCTAACCATCTTGATCTACCGGCTTTACCGGAAACAATCAACTGATGATCTGAGTTAGACACTGCACCAATAGTAGCCATACAAGTTAACAAGATTAATCTTGTTTCGCCAGAAGGCATTTTGATAGTGGCATATTTTCCATCTCTTGCCATTAATTGAGCAAATGTTCCAGCCGAACGAGCAATGATTGCTCCTTGACCCGGACGTAACTCAATACAAGAAATTACAGTTCCTAATGGAATTTTACTTAATGGAAGTGCATTTCCGATTTCCGGAGATGCTTCTTCACCTGAAGTTACTGTTTGACCAACATTTAAACCGTTTTGTGCAATCACATAGGTTTTAGCACCATCTGCATAAGCTAACAAAGCGATAAATGCTGTTCTGTTTGGATCATACTCAATTGATTTAACTGTAGCAGGAATTCCGGCTTTAGTTCTTTTAAAATCAATGATACGATACTTTTGTTTGTGACCACCGCCTGTATAACGCATGGTCATTTTTCCTTGACTATTTCTACCTCCTGAGTTATTTTTCGGTGCCAATAATGACTTTTCCGGCTTATCAGTCGTGATGGCGTCAAAACCATTCACAACTCTAAAACGCTGACCCGGGGTAATAGGTTTTAATTTTCTAACTGACATTTCTTATTAGATATTGTTGTAAAAATCAATTGTTTCTCCTTCTTGTACTTGTACGATTGCTTTTTTGAAAGAATTCGTTTTAGCACTAATCATTCCACTTTTAGTGTATTTTACAGAACGGTCTGGTCTAACATTCATAGTGTTGATGGCAACAATTTTCACACCGTAAGCTGCCTCTACAGCATTTCTGATTTGAATTTTGTTTGCTTTCTTATCCACTACAAAACCATAACGATTGTTTAATTCACTTTGCTTGGTGATTTTTTCAGTTATGATAGGTTTAATTATGATACTCATGGCCTATTATTTACTTAAATTTTCTTCAATTCCTTCTAAAGAACTCTCTAAAAGCACTAAGTTATTCGTGTTCAAAATAGCATAAGTGCTTAATTCTGAGGTAGTTACAACTTTAGAGGCCTTTAAATTGCGTGACGACAAATATACATTTTTATTTGTATCGCCCAACACAAATAGAGATTTTTTATTTTCTAACCCTAAGGCTTTCAGAACTGTAATAAAATTCTTAGTACTTGGTGTGTCAAAATTAAAATCTTCTACCACGACTAATTCTGAATCTTTTACTTTTTGAGAGAAGGCCGATTTACGAGCTAATCTTTTTAAAGCTTTGTTCAATTTGAAAGAATAGCTTCTTGGTCTTGGACCGAAAACTGTACCCCCACCTTTGAACAATGGATTCTTAATACTACCGGCACGAGCTGTACCTGTTCCTTTTTGTTTCTTAATTTTTCGAGTACTTCCTGTTACTTCTGCTCTTTCTTTTGCTTTATGAGTACCTTGTCTTTGGTTGGCAAGATATTGCTTTACATCAAGATAGATAGCATGTTTGTTAGGCTCGATAGCGAAAACAGCGTCAGAAAGTTGTACTTTTCTACCTGTTTCTTTTCCGTTGATATCTAAAACTTTTACTTCCATTACTTCTGAATGATTACATAAGAGTTTTTGTGTCCAGGAACGCATCCTTTAACTAATAACAAATTTTTATCTGCTACTACTTTTAAAACTCTAAGGTTTTGAATTGTTACATTTTCTCCTCCAGTTCTTCCTGCCATTCGCATTCCTTTGAATACTCTTGATGGATAAGAAGAAGCTCCTACAGAACCTGGTGCTCTTAATCGGTTATGTTGTCCGTGAGTAGCTTGTCCAACACCACCAAAACCGTGACGCTTTACAACCCCTTGGAAACCTTTACCTTTAGATACACCTTGTACATCAACAAATTCTCCTTCGCTGAATTGATCTACAGTGACTAAATCACCTAATTTATACTCTGTTTCAAAATCTTGGAATTCAACGACTTTTTTCTTAGCAGAAGTTCCCGCTTTTTTAAAGTGACCTACGGCCGCTTTAGTTGCGTGTTTTTCTGTTTTGTCATCGAAACCAAGCTGAAACGCTTCATACCCGTCAACCGCTTTGGTTCTGACTTGGGTAACGACACATGGACCTGCTTCAATCACGGTGCAAGGAATATTTTTCCCGTTCTCGTCGAAAATGCTAGTCATGCCGATTTTTTTTCCAATTAACCCAGACATATTAAACTATTTATAAATTATTAAAAATTCTTTTGTATTAAGATTGTTGTATTAAGTATTAAGACAGATTAAAGCAATAAGTATTAAGAACACAATGTCTTAATACTTAATACTTTCATCTTAATACTATTTTCTATCAGACTTTGATTTCAACTTCTACACCACTTGGTAACTCTAATTTCATTAGTGCATCAATAGTTTTAGAAGAAGAAGAATAGATATCTAACAATCTTTTGTATGAACTCACTTCAAACTGCTCTCTCGCTTTTTTGTTAACGTGTGGAGAACGTAATACTGTGAATATTTTTTTGTGCGTAGGTAATGGAATTGGTCCTGTTACCACAGCTCCGGTACTTTTTACCGTTTTTACGATTTTTTCTGCTGATTTATCCACCAACATGTGATCGTAAGATTTTAATTTTATTCTGATTTTTTGACTCATTTTCGTTAGAATTAAGCGTTACCTTTTGCTTTTTTGATAACTTCTTCAGAGATGTTTGAAGGAGTTTGTTCGTAATGTGAAAATTCCATTGTTGAAGTTGCTCTACCAGAAGACAATGTTCTTAAAGTAGTTACATAACCAAACATTTCAGATAAAGGCACATTTGCTTTGATTGTTTTGGCTCCATTTCTGTCGCCCATATCATTCACTTGACCTCTTCTTCTGTTCAAATCTCCTACGATATCACCCATGTTTTCTTCCGGAGTAATTACTTCGATTTTCATGATTGGCTCAAGAATTACAGCACCAGCAGCTTTAGCAACCTCTTTGTAACCCATTTTTGCAGCCAATTCGAAAGATAATGCATCCGAATCCACAGGGTGGAAAGATCCGTCTAAAAGAGTTACCTTCAAACTATCTACAGTATAACCTGCAAGAGGACCTGATTTCATAGCTTCTCTGAAACCTTTTTCAACAGAAGGGATATATTCTTTAGGAACGTTACCTCCTTTTACTTCATTCACAAACTGAAGACCTACGAATGGCTTTCCATCAACTTCGTCAGCTGGCCCAAGTTTGAATACGATATCACCAAATTTACCACGTCCACCTGATTGCTTTTTATAAGTTTCTCTGTGTTGTGCTGATTTTGTGAAAGCTTCTTTGTATTCTACTTGTGGTTCACCTTGGTTAACTTCTACTTTGAATTCTCTTTTCATACGATCTACAAGAATGTCTAAGTGTAACTCACCCATTCCTGAAATGATAGTTTGTCCGGAAGCTTCATCTGTTCTAACCGTAAATGTTGGATCCTCTTCAGCCAATTTAGCTAAAGCCATACCCATTTTATCAACGTCAGCTTTTGTTTTAGGCTCAATCGCGATACCAATCACAGGATCAGGGAATTTCATTGACTCAAGAATGATTGGGTGTTTTTCATCACACAATGTATCTCCTGTTTTGATATCCTTAAATCCTACTGCCGCACCAATATCACCTGCTTCGATATATTCGATTGGGTTTTGTTTGTTGGCGTGCATTTGATAGATACGTGATATACGCTCTTTGTTATCTGAACGTGTATTTAATACGTAAGAACCTGCATCTAAACGACCTGAATAGGCACGGAAGAAAGCTAAACGACCAACATAAGGGTCAGTAGCAATTTTAAATGCTAAAGCAGCGAATGGCTCTTTAACATCCGGTTTACGTAAAATTTTTCTTTGATCTTCTTCCAATAAATCTTTATCATCAGGGTTGATTCCGACAATACCTTCTTTATCCATTGGAGATGGCAAATATTTACAAACAGCATCTAACATAAATTGAACTCCTTTGTTTTTGAAAGAAGATCCGGCAATCATAGGAATGATAGCCATGTCGATTGTTGCTGCACGTAATGCATTGTTAATTTCTTCTTCAGTAATAGAGTTTTCGTCCTCCATATACTTATCTAACAAGTTTTCATCATAATCCGCCACCGCTTCAATAAGAATTGAACGATATTGTTTTACTTCATCAACCATGTCAGCAGGAATATCAACAATGTCAAAAGTTGCTCCTTGTGTTTCGTCATGCCAAACAATAGCTTGGTTTTTAACTAAATCTACAACTCCTTTAAAATCGATTTCATCTCCGATTGGCAATGTGATTGCAACCGCATTTGATTTCAACATATCTCTAACTTGTTGACAAACTCCTAAGAAGTTAGACCCTTGACGGTCCATTTTGTTAACAAATCCCATTCTTGGAACTCGGTATTGATCAGCAAGTCTCCAGTTAGTTTCAGATTGTGGTTCAACACCATCCACTGCACTAAACAAGAATACTAATCCGTCAAGTACACGCAATGAACGGTTTACCTCTACGGTAAAATCCACGTGTCCAGGAGTATCAATAATGTTAAAGTGATACGGTTTTGATTCTGCTGTTGGTTTTCCTTGATTGGTTGGGAAATTCCACTCACAAGTAGTTGCAGCAGAAGTAATTGTAATACCTCTTTCTTGCTCTTGTGCCATCCAGTCCATTGTTGCAGCAC
This sequence comes from Flavobacterium sp. T50_26, assembly GCF_057652995.1. Classification (NCBI taxonomy): domain Bacteria; kingdom Pseudomonadati; phylum Bacteroidota; class Flavobacteriia; order Flavobacteriales; family Flavobacteriaceae; genus Flavobacterium; species Flavobacterium sp. T50_26. The sequence goes on along the minus strand of NZ_JBYFCC010000012.1, from coordinate 10,584 downwards.
CATCGTGCACTTCACCAATTTTGTGTGATTTTCCTGTGTAAAATAGAATACGCTCTGTTGTTGTAGTTTTACCTGCATCAATGTGAGCTGCAATTCCGATATTTCTTGTGTATCTTAAATCTCTAGCCATTTCTTATGAATTAAAATCTAAAGTGAGAGAACGCTTTGTTAGCTTCTGCCATTTTGTGCGTATCCATTCTTTTCTTAACTGCTGCTCCTTCTTCTTTAGCTGCTGCTAAAATTTCTGAAGCTAATTTAGCTGCCATTGATTTCTCGTTTCTTCTTCTTGCATAAAGAATCATCCATTTGATAGCATAGGAAATCTTTCTATCCGGACGAATTTGCATTGGAATTTGGAAAGTAGCTCCACCCACTCTGCGTGAACGAACTTCTACGTGAGGCATAACATTTGTTAATGCATCTTTCCATACTTCTAAAGCAGATTTTTCAGCATCTTGCTTTTTTGTTTCTACTATTTCTAAAGCATCATAGAATACTTTGAAAGCGGTAGATTTCTTACCATCCCACATTAAGTTGTTTACAAAACGTGTTACCAATTGATCATTGAATTTTGGATCTGGTAAAAGAGGTCTTTTTTTGGCCTGTCTTTTTCTCATGTCTTTTCTTTAAAAGTTTCTAATTACTTTTTCTTTGCGGGTGCTGCTGGTTGACCTGGTTTTGGACGTTTTGCTCCATATTTTGAACGACGTTGCGTACGACCTGCTACTCCAGCAGTATCTAACGCACCACGCACGATATGGTATCTAACACCTGGTAAATCTTTTACCCTTCCGCCTCTAACTAATACTATCGAGTGCTCTTGTAGATTGTGTCCTTCTCCAGGAATGTATGCATTTACCTCGTTTCCGTTTGTTAAACGAACCCTTGCAACTTTTCTCATCGCTGAGTTTGGTTTTTTTGGAGTCGTTGTGTAAACACGAGTACACACACCTCTTCTTTGAGGACAAGAATCTAAAGCAGCCGATTTACTCTTCTTAGTTATTTGGGCTCTCCCTGTTCTTACTAATTGTTGAATTGTTGGCATAATTAATACTAAAAATTTCTATGTTTTTAAAATTACCCTATTTTAAGGGGTTGCAAATGTAGTACTTTTTTTTGTTAAAACAAATCATAATTTATTTATTTTGTTTGAGTTGAGAAATTTTTAGTTTCAGGTTTGAAGTTTCAGGTTTCAGGTTTCACGATCCAACCTGAAACTTGAAACCTGAAACTTCTTTTAACCACCACTCCCCTGCCCCTGATTGCAATGGAAAGCCCGGCTTGTTGGGGTTGTGTGAGGCTTGCTTTGCCAAAGCGACCGGAGGAAGCTTTTGGCGGAGCTTAGCCGAACCAACCCCAACAAACGGACTTGGAATGGAAAGCAGGAAAAAGGCCCTTATACCATATCTCCTTTTTTTGCGTTACTTTTATCGAAATTAAAATAGTTTTGAAAAGGCTTTTGTTTATCGTGTTGTTTATATTGGTTTTCTGTTTCGGAAAGGCTCAAAATGTCTATTTAACCATCGAAGGTTCGACTACTGAAGAAACAAAAAAAATTGATTCGATTGGTTATGCCAAGCAATTTGTAAATGCAAAAGGTGTTGTGGATGAAACGAAACTGTTTAGCAAGAAGCTTTTTGAGTTGGGTTATTTGGAAAGCGAAAACCTGAGTAATAAAAAAGCAAACGATTCTACTTTTCTGTTTGAATATAGGTTAGGAAAAAGAACTTCAAACCTACATATATATATAGGTAACGAAATGCTGCCTTTTTTAGGTGAAGATTATAAAGCGGATGATGGATTATTAAAGCTTCCGATTGAAAATGTGGAACCTTTTATGTCCGGCATTTTGAAACGATTGGAAGCAACCGGTTATTCGTTGGCTCAATTAAAGTTAGAAAACTTTAGAAATCAGGAAGATTTGCTTTATGCAGATTTGTTGATTAAACCAAACAAGCAAAGAGCTTTAAACGACATTGTGATTGATGGTTTTGAGAAATTTCCTGAAAGTCATCGGAAAAATTTAAAAAAAATGTATGCCAAACAAACGTTTAATCAATCGAATTTAGACAAGCTGTATAAAACAGTAGAAGGTTTTCGGTTTGTGCGACAAACAAAATATCCTGAAATTCTGTTTACCCAAGATTCTACCAAAGTGTATGTTTATTTGGAAAAAGCAAAAGCCAACCGATTTGATGGTTTTGTGGGCTTTAATAACGACGAAGGCGGAAAAATAAATTTTAATGGTTATGTAGATTTGCTTTTGCACAACCTGTTGAATTCCGGCGAACAGTTTTCGATATTTTGGAAAAGTGACGGTAATGAGCAGACAACTTTTAATGCCGGTTTGCAAATTCCGTATCTCTTTAAAAGCTCGTTGGGATTGAAAACGGAATTACAGATTTTTAAACAAGATAGTACTTTTCAAAACACGCGTACGTCGATTGATTTGGGTTATCTTTTTACGTATAACACAAGAGTTTATTTGGGTTATCAATCCACAGAATCAAGCGATATTCAAAATACAAATTCGAGTTTTATTAGTGATTTTAAAAACTCATTCGTAACCGGACAATTTGAATACACCGATTTTAAAGCCGATGATTTTTTGTTTCCGGAAAAAACTGCTTTGCATTTAAAAGTTGGTTTAGGAAGTCGGGATTCTAAAACCGATTCACAAAGTCAGTTGTTTGGTCAGCTGGAATTAAGGCATAATGTGTATTTGAATGCGAAAAACATTGTGCATCTGAAATCGCAAAGTTATTACCTCAAAAGCGATTCTTTTATTGTGAATGAATTGCATCGCTTTGGTGGAATTAATTCGATTAGAGGTTTTAATGAAAATAGTTTACAGGGGAATTTATTTTCGTCTATTCTAACGGAATACCGCTATGTTCTTTCATCCGGAATGTATGTTCATTCGATTATTGATTATGGCTATTATCAAGATCAAACAACCGATATGAGTGATTCATTATTGGGATTGGGCTTCGGGTTTGGACTTCTTACCAAAAACGGACTTTTAAATTTGGTGTATGCCAATGGTAGTGTGGGCAATCAAGAGATTAAACTCTCTAATTCGATTGTGCATATTAGTTTTAGGACAAATTTTTAGTTTATCAAAACTAATCATACCTTTGCCGAATGGAAAAAGACAATCAAATTTTTGGAATAAGAGCGATTATTGAAGCAATTCAAGCCGGTAAAGAAATCGACAAAGTGTTTTTACAAAAAGACATTCAAGGCGATTTGATGCGTGAATTAATGAAAGTGATGAAATCACATAAAGTGAATTTCACTTACGTTCCTGTTGAAAAATTAAATCGTCTTACTGCCAAAAATCATCAGGGTGCGGTGGCGACAATTGCTCCGGTAAATTTTCACGATTTGGAAAGTTTGATTTCCAATGTATTGGAAAGTGGTAAAACTCCTCTATTTTTAATTTTAGACCAACTTTCGGATGCCCGAAATTTTGGTGCCATTATCCGCACAGCAGAATGTACCGGTGTTGACGGAATTATCATTGGTAAACAAGGTGCTGCTCCCGTGAACGGAGATACGGTAAAAACCAGTGCCGGTGCAGTTTTTAATGTGCCGATTTGTAAAGTGGAACATATTAAAGATGCCATTTTTTACTTGCAAGGTTCAGGAATCAAAACCATTGCAGCCACGGAAAAAACAGACGATGCCATTTATGATTTAGCACTTAATGAACCTCTAGCTATCATTATGGGAAGCGAAGACCGCGGAATCAATCCATCCGTTTTGAAAATTGTGGATGAGAAAGCAAAATTACCTATGTTTGGCACAATTGCTTCGTTGAATGTTTCTGTTGCGTGTGGAGCTTTTTTATATGAAGTGGTGAGACAGAGACGATAATTTTCTGACCACGAATTACTTCGTCTGTTCGACCTTCGGTCTCGGGTCACAAATTTTAAATTGACAATCAATTCGATTTAATTCGAATATTTATCTAAGACAAGCTAATTAAATTCTAAAAATTAGAACTTTAATTTGTGCATTCGTGGCTTTTTATTAATTCAAATTAGTAAAGAAAGAATCACTCCTTCTCTTTCTCTGATTTAAATTCATAAAACACATTTTCATCAATATTGAAAAAAGTGTAATCTACTTCTAATTCTTCAGGTTTTGGCGTGTTGACGAAATTTCCATTCTCATCAAAATGTTTCATAAACGGATCATTTTCAGGATTAAAATCGGGTTTTTCCCAGTCGTAACGAATTGGTTTTTTATAGTTTTCAGCTTTGTATAAAAGTGAAAATAAAAATCCGGTGATGAATCCGGCCAAATGGCCTTCCCACGAAATGCCGTTTTCAACTTCAGGAAAAATATACCAAATCATTCCGCCATACAACATCACGATAACTAATGAAAGGGCAACTAATCGATAATGTTTGGTTTGAATTCCTTTAAAAAAGATAAAACTGACCAATACATAAATTAATCCGCTGGCACCAATATGGTAACTTTCTCTTCCAATTAGCCACGTTCCGAGTCCGGAAAGTAGAATACCAAACACTAAAACTTGCAACGAAACTTCTCGGTAGAAATAACGTAAAACCGCAATTAAAAACAGTAATGGAATCGAATTATTATACAAATGTTTGATATCCCCGTGTAAAAACGGACTCAAAATAACGCCTTTTAAACCGCTGACTGTTCTTGGTAAAACACCGTAAATGCCTAAATCGATTTTGAATCGAACTTCAACCCAAAAAACTATCCATAAAGCCAATACAAAAAATAAAGGCCAAGCAATTACCGAAGTTGAAAAAATAAAGGATTTTTGTTTCATAATTCTATTCGTTACATAGGTTCGGAATTTTAGATAACCACGAATTCACAAATAAAAGTCTAATTTAGAAAACCAAATTCGTTCATCGTAGATGAAAATCCGAATTAATCCAAATCAAGATAGCCTATAAATTAGTGAATTAGTGGCCAAAATAAGTAAGATTAATTCCGAACTCAAATTCATTATCAAAAACACATCCAAAACGAAAATAGTGCTTTTTTGTCAGAAATGAGTATTTTTACACCATGGAAGCACCACTTGCCGAACGCATCCGGCCACAACATTTATCGGAATACATTAGTCAGTTGCATTTGGTTGGCGAACAAGGTTCGTTGACACATCAAATCGCAAAAGGTATCATTCCGAGTTTAATTTTATGGGGACCACCCGGAACCGGAAAAACTACCCTGGCTCAAATTATGGCTCAGGAAAGTAAACGTCCTTTTTTTACGTTAAGTGCCATTAATTCGGGGGTAAAAGACATTCGCGAAGTAATCGAAAAAGCCAAAATGAGTGGCGGATTATTCACAGCCAAAAATCCGATTTTGTTTATTGATGAGATTCATCGTTTTAGCAAATCACAACAAGATTCGTTGTTAGCCGCAGTCGAAAAAGGATGGATTACATTAATTGGTGCTACCACTGAAAACCCAAGTTTTGAAGTAATTCCGGCTCTATTGTCAAGATGTCAGGTGTATGTGTTAAATGCATTTTCAAAAGATGATTTAGAGCAATTGTTACACCGAGCAATAGAACAAGACGAAATTTTAAAAACAAAACAAATTACGTTAACAGAAACCGAAGCTCTCTTGCGACTTTCCGGTGGTGATGGAAGAAAATTGCTGAATATTTTTGAATTAATCGTTAATGCAACCGAAGAAAATTCAATTGAAATCACGAATGAAAAAGTGATGCAATTGGTTCAGAAGAATACGGTTTTATATGACAAAACGGGTGAACAACATTATGATATTGTTTCGGCATTCATTAAATCAATTCGCGGAAGCGACCCAAACGGTGCAGTGTATTGGTTAGCCCGAATGATTGAAGGAGGCGAAGACGTGAAATTCATCGCCCGAAGAATGCTCATTTTAGCCAGTGAAGACATTGGTAATGCCAATCCGACAGCATTGATTATGGCAAATAATACGTTTCAAGCAGTAACCACCATTGGCTATCCTGAAAGCAGAATTTTATTGAGTCAATGTGCAATTTATTTAGCGACATCTGCCAAAAGTAATGCAAGTTATTTAGCGATTGGAAAAGCCCAGCAAATCGTGAAACAAACCGGCGATTTGCCTGTTCCGTTACATCTGCGAAACGCTCCTACCAAATTGATGAAAGAATTGGGTTATGGTGATGAATATAAATACTCCCACGATTTTGAAAATAATTTTGCCGAACAGGAATTTCTACCTGATGAAATTCAAAATACTTCTTTTTATGAACCGGGGAATAATGCGAGGGAGAAAGAGTTGCGGAATTTTTTGAAGAATCGGTGGAAGGATAAATATGGGTATTAAAAAAAAGAAAATCAATCCATTAAGGTTTACCTCTTTCAATAGGTCTGGGTTTCCAGGGTTTAACGTAAACCTCTTTTTGCAACGACAATTGTGTAGAATTGGAGACAATGTCAACATATACATTATAAAAACTTGCACTGGTAACCAGTGTGTCAAAGGTGATCTGAAAAGTTCCGTTTAATGTTTGTTCATTGGAGGTTAAATTAATCAAATGGTTTCCGTTTTTGCCTTGTTGAATAATGTACTTCGTTCCTATTTTATGTTCCCCTTTTTTAATAATCAGAGAATCTCCATCAATGTGTGCTACATACTTTGGTTTAAAAAGCTCTAACGAATGATAAAAAAGTGTATCCTTTTTGCTATCGATTAATGATTTGCCGTCCAATAGAATTTTTGAAACAGACCAAGTCCCATCAATACGGATACGTTTCGGGATAAAGAATGCCAAGTAAATGATTACAACGACAAACGCGAATAGGAAAATGTTTTTGAGGAGTTTCACTGGCTTTCGGGAAACAATTTCGATGATAAATCGTGTTTGATTAACGTTGTTTCTTATCTTTTAATTGACTAGCTTTTCGTAACCACTCGGCTTGAGCTTTTGCTTTTTCTAACGTAATCGGTGGCTGCTTCTCTAATTGTTCCAAACTCAACTGGGCTCTTTCCTGAAAGGATAGTTTGTAGTTCATGCTGCATCAATTTTAGCAAATATAAATAATTTATGCGAATCTTAATTGATTTTGAAAATCAGCACTCGCTCCGCAAACATACTGACTTAAAAGAATAGTCCCGTTCATCGCTCTAAACCGTTACAAAGGCACAATTCGTCTACCAAAATTAATCAAAATATAAGGTTTCATAAAACCGGAATACCTTGTTTGCACGCGACCTTTTCCATCCAAAATCAACAACGTAGGATACGAACGAATGCTATACCGACTAAGGATTTCGTCTCCCTCTTCCGTTTCACCGTCAATAGCAATATTGATAAAGTTTTTATTGAAATACGCTCCCACTTCTTTGTCCTTAAATGTCGTTCGTTTCAACTGTTTGCAAGGGCCACACCACGTGGCATAAACATCTACAAACACATACTTTTTCTCCTTCTCTGCCAAAGCCAACGCTTCTTGAAAAGTTCCCTTAAAGAAATCAATTCCTTTAGCCGCCGTTTCTTCTTCAGTGGGAAAAGAAAAGGAGAGAAAAAAACTTCCCAACCAAAGTACACTAAAGAGAATAACTAGTTTTTTCATCACTTTTTTAGTAAAGTTAGGAAAGAATTGACAATCAAAAATTTGTACAGAAAGTAAAGTCAGCGTTGTACAAAGCATCCAACAGATTCAAACGACCCAAACAGACAACAGACAACAGACAACTACTTCCTCTCCATCAACTTCTCCAAATAAGCCACCTTATCCTTTTCCGCCTGAACTAAACGCTCGTATAATTCTACGACTTTGTCGAGGGGATTGAAAGTGCAATTAGTGTTGAAACCGCTACTCTGATCATTAAAGTAATTGAAGTAATTGAAAACAGCTTCTTCACTAAATTGTTTTATACCTTCCGGACTAACTCCTAGTGCCTTAGCCACCTCTGAAAGTTTTTCGTCATCAATCGTTTCACTATTTTCTAAATTGGAAACGGTCTGCTGACTAACACCCATTGCTTGTGCTAATGCTTCTTGTTTCATTTGGCGTAATTCTCTGATACGACTAATATTTCGTCCGATGTGTTTAGGTTTTGCTGTGCTCATGGTGTAAAAATACTAAAAAATTAAAAACGATATACTGGTAAAAAACCAATCCATTTGGTAAGAAACCAAATTGATTAAAATACTACCTCAACAAAAACCTCATCGAATGTAGCGTTCTAACAAAAATACAAATTTTAATGATTGATTCCCAACGAAAGTAAAAAATTGAAATCATTACCCTTTATGGCTATACCACTAATTGACACATTGACTAATTGTCAAATTGACACATTAACAAAGCTCCAATTTCCCAACACCAAAGTAACGATGGCAGGTAGTTACTGTTTAAAGATATTAAACGAGACCATAAGATCCCCATCAAAATAACCGCTTACAACCCTTTATTAAGCGTAAAAGGAACTAAAAAAGTTACCACCACAGGCTTGTTTCTTTGGATTCCGGGAAATAGTTGTGGAAAATCACTGAACACTTTTTTGACTTGTTCATCAATATCCTTATGTGGACTTCTGAGCACAGCAATTTTAACAACCCCTTCATGAGACACATTAAAACTCACAAATATCCGTTGTTCCTTTTTTTCTAAAGAACTTGGAAACACAAATTCTTTGTTGAACTTTTCATTTATTTTTTCAAATAAACATTTTATGCTTTCTTCTCGTGAAGCAGTACATCCCGGATAAATAGGTGGTACTTCAACTACTGCTATTGACACTTCGAAATCCGGTTCTTCGACCATTTGAACAGTTTCTTCAACAGTGACGGTATTCTCTCTCAGCTTTTCAACTGTTTGAGCCATTCCGAAGTTGGAAAAAATCAATAAAAATAAAGCTGGTAATATCAGTGAATATTTCATATTTTAGCAGTATAGGCAACAAATGTAAAAAAATTATGCGAAAAAATATACTCTTATTTTTTTTGATGGTGAGCAACCTTATCGTTTGTCAAAACAAAGGAAATACGGGTTACGCTGATGGAAACGATCCAACTGAAAAAACAGCACAAGTCAAAAGCAAGTTTGTAAAAATATACCAAGCCAATTCTAAATTTGGGTTTGAAGATTACCAAAATAATAAACAAGAAGCAATCTATGATAATATCACTTATGGCCTTTTTGGCTTTATTGTGCAAAAAGACAATAAGTTCGGAATAGCCAACGAAGAAGGAACGTTGAAATCAAAAATCATTTATGACCACATCGAAACCTTTAAATCATTTTATAAAGTAAAGAAAAATAAGAAATTCGGTTTGCTTTCTAATACCGGCGAAATAGTACTACCCATCCTATACAGTGAGATACTTATAAGCAATAAACTGGCGGCATCTGTAAAAGACAAAAAAGGAAATAAAAAAATGGTAGTGATTGATGCTAAAATTTCATTACCAAAAAATACAGAAATTGTTACGGCCTATCAAAACCTACTTATTGCCAAACAAAATGGAAAATTTGGGGTTATTTCAGAAAGCTTCAACTCCCCTTTTGTATATGATTCACTCTATGTTGAACATAAACCTCAACAATCCAATTATAATCAACCATCCACTTTAAAAGTAAGCGAAACATTTGTAAATGATTTATTTACCGTAAAAAATAAAAAAATCGGACTGTTAAGCAATACAGGTGAAATACTCTATGAGCCTGATAATGATAACATTGAAAGAATAAAGCAAAAACATCATTACTTAATAAAGAAAAATAACCTGTACAGTATCTATTTTACAAAAACCAATGTAAAAACAAATTTTGAATACCAGTCGGTTTACGCAGAGGGCTCAGAACACATAATGGCGGTTAAAGATAATAAAACGGGCGTTTTTAATACCGAAGGTAAATTGATAATTCCCTTTATATATGATTCAAACAGCATACGATTACTTTCGAATAATAATTTTTCATTTACAAAAGACCGAAAAAAAGGCATGATCGATAAAAATGGTACAGTGATCATACCGGCGATGTATGACAATTATAATTTTATGTATCAAAGTAATTTCAAAGACTATATACAAGTTGAAAACAACGGAAAACAGGGTGTTATTCATTTGAATGGTGAAATAGTCATCCCGATTGAATATGATTTTGTTGACGCTGAAAACGATATGTTTAAAGTGGGGATGCGAAACCCAAATAGAGTGGGGATATGCAATAAAAAGGGAGAAGTAATTGTGCCTTTAAATTACCATTGGATTGCAAAGAGTAACACCCGAAACAGTAAACTATTCATTTTAGACAGTTCTGATAAAACGTTCAATTTTTTTTCACCTGAAAACAACATCCTCTTTTCAGAAAATGTTTCAGAATACGGTTGTGTGCCAAATGAAGAGCGTTTAAATAACAATGACAGCTACAGCAATATCCACCTTTTATATTTTAAAGACAAAAATGGAAAATATGGATTAATCAATGAAGTAACCGGCAAAATAGTAGCTCCGGCAATGTATGACAATATCATACAACAATGTATATCTTCAAACTAAATTGGACTTTTGCTAATAGAGTATTTCGTTAATAATTCAAAGATAAATGATTTTTTTGA